>JAIFLR010000023.1 GCA_020048985.1 Halobacteriovorax sp.
TATTTTTTGTATCAATCAAAAGCTCCAAGGGTCTTCCTCTTAAATTGTAATTTGAACCCATGCTATAACCATAAGCACCTGTATCCCTAAGGATAAGAAGGTCCCCTGATTTAAGTGCCGGGAGAAGGCGGTTTGATCCAAAACAGTCGGTGGTCTCACAAATGGGGCCCACAACGTGGCACTCATGTTTGGCCTTGGCTTCTCTCACTGGAATGAGATCGTGAAAGGCATCATAAAGTGAGGGCCTCATAAAATCATTCATTCCACCATCGACGATTACAAAATGGTTCTCTTCAGAAACTTTATTTCTTAAAACTTTCATAACGAAAACTCCCGCTTTCGCAACAATTCTTCGTCCTGGCTCAAATACCACTCTTGGTCTTAAATCAGATTTACTATAAAAATGTTTATCCAGAGTGGCAGCAATCAGGTTCATATAACTTTCAATACTCGGAAGTTTTTTTGTTTCATCCGGATGATAGTCAACTCCGAGCCCGCCGCCCACATCAAGAAACTCCAGCTTCGCGTTAGTTTTGAGAGCAACTTCGCTCAACCTCTGAACAGCTTTTTTAGTTGCCTTGAGATCAAGCAGCTGACTTCCAATATGGACTGAAAGACCCACAAGTTGAGAGTGGCTCCAATATTTTGGTTTCCCTAGACTGGCGAGAACATCTTTCTCCAGAAGACCAAACTTATGAGTCTTATTACCTGTAGAAATATGTTTATGAGTTTTTGGCTTTACCACTGGATTCAAGCGAAAACAGATGCGCGCCAGTTTATTGAGTTTTTTTGCACAGGCATTGATGAGTTCAAGTTCTTCTATCGACTCAACGTTGAATGAGTTAATACCTTTCCCCGGAAGCTTAAGGGCAAAAATGATTTCTTCTTCAGTTTTTCCTACGCCCGAAAAAACGATCTTATTGGCCGCAATTCCTGCTTCCAAGGCCCGTTTAAGTTCTCCACCAGAAACAATATCGGCACCAGATCCAAGTTTGGCAAGAATCTTGATGAGTTCTTTATTTGGATTAGATTTCATGGCAAAACAAACTAAAGGATTAATCAGGCCTGATGCTTTCGCCCCCTCATAAAACGAGGAATAGTTTTGGGTCAGAATTTCTTCTGAATAAAGGAAAAAAGGAGTTTTATTTTTCTTGGCCACACTTTCAATATCTATTTTTGAGAAGTGAAGTTTTTTATTCTTGTAGTTAAAGTCTTTCACGGAAATACCACGCCTTTTCGCCATTCTATGACTTGATCAAGGGTTTTAGAGTCTAATACCTTATCATCATAGGCCACGCGGGCCAAGATATCAAAATGAGAAAGTGACTCAAAGCTTATTCCCGCCTCAGCAAATAGTTGGTCAACCTGTGAAAAGCCGTATGTGAAGATGCTAAGGACTTTCAGCACCGATAACTCAGCTTCCTGCAGCTTTTTGGCAGCGGCAATGGAGCTCTTACCGGTAGAGATCAAGTCTTCAATAAGCACGCATTTTGACCCAGAAGCTGCAAATCCCTCGATCGCATTTTGGCGGCCATGTTCCTTGGAGGAGCTTCTGACATAAATCATAGGAAGTTTCATTTCGTAGGCTATCCAGGCGGCCCAAGGAATACCAGCGGTCGCTGTGCCGGCAATACAGTCAAGCTCCAGGTTTTCAAGTTTTTTACAGAAAGCTTTGACGATAATTCCCCGGGATTCCACGGTGGAAATGAGTAGACGATTATCGCAGTAGACAGGAGATTTAATTCCAGAGGTCCATGTGAACAAATCATGAGGTCTCAGGAAAACTGCTTTCTCTTTTAAAAGAATTTTAGCAACGTTTTGGGCGTCATTCATTTTATTTTCCTTCGAGGATATCTAAGAGTGCTTGTTTCGGATTGGCACTCTGAGTGATTGGTCGACCTATCACCATATAATCAGTCCCTAGAGCCAGAGCTTCTAAAGGAGTTGTTATCCGCTTTTGATCATTGGCCTCTTTTCCAATAGGTCGAATACCTGGAGTCACGGTTAAGAAATCTTTTCCCAACAGTTTTTTTATCGCCGCTACTTCAAGGGGAGAGGAGACCACTCCATCGAAGTGACTATCTTTGGCAATTTTTGAATAGTTAAGAACCGAAGCTTCAATTGTCCCCTGAATATTTTGGTCCAGATGCATTTGAGCTTCTGTCGTACTAGTCAGTTGAGTCACAGCAATCAGAAGAGGGCGCTGAGGCAGATTTCCTATCGCTTCAAAACTCTTCTCCATCATTTCTCTTCCGCCGGCCGCATGAACGTTCACCATATCAATGGGAAGACGACAGAGGGACTTTAAGCCTTGGGCAACAGTATTTGGGATATCATGCAGCTTAAGGTCCAGAAAAACTTTGAAGCCCAAATCCTTGGCCATAAAAACCACGTCAGGCCCCATGGAATAAAAAACTTCCATGCCAATTTTAACCCAGACTTTTTGCCCACTTAATTCTTTCATCATGTGGCCAAGCTTATCACTATCACTGATGTCTAAAGCGATAATGATTTTATCTGCTGAAATCATACGATTGGATCCATTGTGTATGTATTTCTCTCAATCGTTTTTAAAAGGGCTTCAGTGGTGTCCAAAGAAGTTAAGCATAAAAGGCCTCTTTCCACTGCGCACCTTCGCATCTTGAATCCATCGGACTCAACATCTTTATTTTTTGAAATGGTGTTAATAATCAGAGAAATTCTTCCTGATTTAATCTCTTTAATAATATCATTTTCAGATTGCCCTATTCGATCAACTGCCTTAACTGGAATACCTTCATTCCTGAGAAGTTTTGCAGTACCAGCAGTTGCCACAAAATCAAATCCAACACTGTAGAAACGCTTGAATAGTTTAAGTGCTTCTTCTTTTTCTGAATCGTTGATCGTTGCCAGGATGGTGCCTGAATCAGGAATAATCATTCCAGCAGCGACAAAGGCTTTATGCAGAGCTTTTTCAAAAACCTTATCTTTACCCATCACTTCACCCGTAGACTTCATCTCTGGGCCAAGAGCAATTTCCACATCGGAGAGTTTAGCAAAAGAAAACACCGGTACTTTCACAGCGATATCATCTTTCGGGGCCAGGATTCCGTGGAAGTATCCTTGCTTAATAAGGCTTTCCCCAAGTAAGGCTTTGGTGGCGATTTTTGCCATTTGCACGCCAGTTACTTTGGCCAAAAAAGGCACAGTACGGGATGAGCGCGGATTCACTTCAATAACGAAGACGTCGCCTTGATAAATTACGAATTGAAGATTGATCAGACCCTTAATGTTGAGGGCCTTGGTGATGGAAAGAGTGGTGGCCGTCAGACGATCCAAAATATCCTGAGAAACAGTTTGTGGAGGATAAACAGCAATGGAATCTCCGGAATGGACCCCAGCTTTTTCAATGTGCTCCATGATCCCAGGGATGAAGACTGTCTCACCATCACAGATGGCATCAACTTCCATTTCCCGTCCAATCATATATCGGTCAATCAGGACTGGGTGCTCAGGATTTACCTGAACCGCTCGTTTCATATAATCTAAAAGTTCGGCTTCGTTGTAGACGATCTCCATGGCGCGACCACCAAGAACATAAGATGGTCTTACGATTACCGGGAAACCAAGGTGAGCTGATTTTTCAACAGCTTCGCTCATGGAAGTAACAGTGCACCCAAGTGGCTGAGCAATATCCAAACTTCTTAATAATTCCTCAAAACGTTTGCGGTTTTCAGCTCGGTCAATATCATCAACCGAAGTTCCGAGGATTTTTACTCCGCGCTTGGCCAAAGGCTCAGCGAGGTTAATCGCCGTTTGTCCACCAAACTGAACAATGACTCCAATCGGCTTTTCTCTTTCAACCACATTGAATACGTCTTCAACAGTTAAAGGTTCAAAGTAGAGTCTGTCTGAAATATTAAAATCAGTTGAGACAGTTTCGGGGTTATTGTTAATAACGATCGCCTCATAACCCATGGATCGTATGGCATCTATGGCATGGACAGTTGCGTAATCAAACTCGATCCCTTGACCAATTCGAATGGGTCCTGAACCCAGTACAATGACTTTCTGCTTAGTTGTTTCTAAAACTTCGTCTTGAGATTCAAACGTTGAATAATAATAAGGAGTAGTCGATTCAAATTCGCCTGCACATGTATCTACCATTTTAAAAACGGGCATGATGCCATTTTTCTTTCTCCACTGGTAGAAGTCGTACTCTGGTTCTTTAAATAAACGACAAAGATATTTATCTGAAAAACCCAGACGTTTGGCCTGTCTGATCGTGTCGACAGTCTTTCCTTTTTCAAGGAGTAAATTTTCAGTGGCAATAATGTTTTCAATCTTTCTCAAGAAGAAAAAATCAATTTTAGTCAATTCATTAATCGTTTGGGCCGTCATTCCACTTCTTAAGCCTTCGGCCACAGCAAAAAGACGCTCATCATCTTGGGCGAGAATTTTCTTGGTAATTTCAGTAATAGATTTTCCTCTTAAAGAGGGGAGTTCTAAGTGGTAGAGACCAACTTCAAGCGAACGAACGGCCTTGAGAAGTGACTCTTCAAGATTTCGTCCTATTGCCATAACCTCGCCTGTCGCCTTCATTTGAGTTCCAAGACGTCGGTTGGCAGTTACGAATTTATCAAAAGGAAAACGAGGGATTTTAAAGATTACATAATCGAGGGCAGGCTCAAAACATGCGAAGGTTTTTTTAGTCACTGGATTGATAATTTCATCCAATGTCAGGCCGATAGATATTTTGGCAGCGATCTTTGCAATGGGGTAACCTGTAGCTTTAGAAGCAAGTGCAGATGACCTTGAAACACGAGGGTTAACCTCAATCACGTAATATTGAAATGAATGCGGGTCAAGAGCGTACTGGACGTTACATCCACCCTCGATTTTCAATGAACGAATAATTTTTAGCGCTGAAGATCTTAGAAGTTGGTATTCTTTATCGCTGAGTGTTTGGCTTGGGGCCACAACGATTGAATCTCCGGTATGAACTCCAACTGGGTCAATGTTTTCCATATTACAGACGATGATGCAGTTGTCACGTGCATCACGGATGACTTCGTATTCCACTTCCTTAAAGCCCGCAATTGATCTCTCAATCAGGCACTGACCTATTGGGGAGGCAGCAATTCCAGAATTTGAAATGGTAATGAGTTCTGTTTCGTTGAGCGCAATCCCTCCGCCCGTTCCACCTAGAGTGAAAGCTGGACGAACAATAAGGGGATAACCAATTTTATTGGCGAAATCTAAGGACTCCTCAACTGTTGTGACAATTCGACTTTCCGGAACCGGCTCGCCAATCTCATGCATAAGATCTTTGAAAAGTTTTCGATCTTCAGCTTTTTGGATGGTGTCCACTTTACAACCGAGGAGCTGAACTCCCAGGCGCTTGAGGTGGCCCCCTTCCTCTAATTTTACAGCAAGATTCAGGGCGGTCTGTCCGCCTAGAGTCGGAAGTAGACCATCTGGTTTTTCTTTATGAATAATTTTTAGCAGGAATTCTACAGTAAGAGGCTCAATGTAAACCTTGTGGGCCGTTTCTTTATCGGTCATAATCGTGGCCGGGTTTGAGTTGACTAAAACAACTTCAATTCCTTCTTCGATCAAAGACTTTACCGCCTGGGTTCCAGAGTAATCAAACTCCGCGGCCTGGCCAATGACAATTGGGCCAGATCCAATAACTAATACTTTTTTAATGTTTGGATTGCGTCCCATATTAGTTCCTTATCGATTGTAAAAAGTCATCAAAGAGCCAGTTCGTATCTTCAGGTCCTGGACAGGCCTCAGGGTGGTATTGAACTGAGAAGGCCGGAAGTGTTTTATGCTTAAGACCCTCGATGGATTTATCATTGATGTTAATTTGTGTGACTTCAAGTTCTGAGGTTGCCACTGATCTTTCTGTTACAGCGTAACCGTGATTCTGAGAAGTCATAAAAACTTTTTCGAGTTTAAGATCTTTCACAGGGTGATTGCCACCACGGTTACCGAATTTCATTTTTTCAGTGTCTGCGCCATTGGCAAGGGCAAAAAGTTGGTGCCCCATGCAAATTGAAAACATGGGATAAGCTTTTTGCAAATCTCTGATAACTGGTAGAACTTCAGGAATATCTTTAGGATTCCCCGGGCCATTGGAGAGTAAAATTCCCTGAGGTCGGTAGCTTTGAATCATCTCAGTGGTGGCGTTCCATGGAACGACGACCACGTCACAGTTTCTTCTGAGGAGTGATCTTAGAATATTCTTTTTGTAACCAAAATCCATGAGGATAATTCTTTTTCCTTCCCCAGGAAAATGAATAGGGTTTTTGGTTGAGACTCTTGCAATTTGATCAGTTGGCATGGCACGGGAGAGTAATAATTCGACATTGTGAGACGGATAATCAACCGGAATGAGTACCGCCTTCATGACTCCGCGGTCTCTGATTTTTTTGGTAAGCTCTCTGGTATCAATTCCAGCTATCGCCGGGACTTTAAAACGTTTAAGCAGTTCTCTAAGAGAGTATTCATTTCTCCAGTTGGAGCCTTCTTCAGGGCACTCTCTGACAACCAAACCTTTTAAGGCGGGAGTGAGAGATTCAAAATCATCTTTATTTACTCCATAGTTACCAATCAATGGATAAGTCATGACAACAATTTGGTCACAGTACGAAGGGTCCGAAATAATTTCCTGGTAGCCAGTCATACTCGTATTAAAAACCAATTCACCTAATGAAAAGGCATGGTCAATATCAAAGCCTACTGATTCCCCGATGTACTCTTCACCTGTTTCAAGAACAAGTTTAATTTGTTTCATTAGCTTCTCCCATTAATGATCAATTCGAGGATGGCCATTCTGGCGGCTACGCCATTATTCATTTGTTTAAAAATTCTGGATTGAGAATGTTCAACCATATCATCGGAAATCTCTACACCTCGGTTGAATGGTCCTGGGTGGAGTATAATGGCATTCTTTTTCATGCTTAATTGTCTTCTGTGGTTCATGCCAAACTGGTGGTGATAGGCCTTTGGATCCAGATCCAAATCCTCATGGCGCTCAAGTTGAATTCTAAGCATCATGACTGCATCGACTGTTGGAAGAATTGTATCGAAGTCTGCTTTTTGAACGTGTGAGTCCGTCACTTCCGGAAGGAGCGTCTCTGGTCCACATAAATAAATTTGCATCCCAAAGATTTTTGCAGCAACCATAAGTGAGCCTGCCACTCGTGAGTGCTTCACGTCTCCGCAGACAGCGACTTTGAGTCCTTCTAGTTTTCCAAATTCCTGAAAAAGAGTTAGCAGGTCCAGAAGGCCCTGAGAAGGATGCTCGAACTTACCTGCGCCAGCGTTTACCAAAGGTAACTTAAGAAAAGGTTGTAGTTGTTCAACAATATGATCATCTGCATGTCGAAAAATAATTCCGTCTACACCTAAGCTCTCTAGGGACTTCAGAGTGTCGTAAACTGTTTCGCCTTTTTTGACACTCGAGTGCTCTGGTACGAAGTTGACGATGTCAGCACCCAATCTTTTTGCAGCAATTTCAAATGAACAGCGAGTCCGTGTACTAGGCTCGTAAAACACGTTAGCAAAAATCCGGTTTTTTAAAAGATGGTGGATTTTTTCTGGAGAATGTTGGTTTTGAAAAAAGAATTGTGCCCTATGAATAAGGGATAATAAATCGGACTGGGGAAAACTAGAGAGTGACAGGAAATGCTTGATCATTCTTCTCCTGAAGTCGTGCTATATTGTTAAAAGAAAATTGAAAAGGAATAGGATATACTAACGGATTGTAGGCGTGATAACTTAAATTGATGCAGGGAAGCATCATACTCATAAGACATTTTCCTAGACTGAGATTTGAACTTAATTTCCAACAACTGTGACCGTTTTGCAAGAATAAATATATGACAACTAAATTCAAATTAGAATCGGCTTTTAAACCTATGGGGGACCAGCCCTTTGCCATCGAGAAAATCACCAAAGCTTTCATGGACAATGAGAAATTTCAGACACTTCTGGGAGTTACTGGCTCCGGAAAGACCTTTGCCATGGCCAATGTGATTCAAAGCTTGGGGAAAAAAACTCTTATTCTCGCCCCCAACAAAACGTTGGCGGCTCAGCTATTCGGTGAGTTTAAAGAGTTTTTCCCTGATAACGCTGTAGAGTATTTTGTTTCTTATTACGATTATTATCAGCCAGAAGCCTATGTTCCGGGCTCAGATACTTATATTGAGAAAGACTCAGCTATCAATGATGAAATCGACAAGCTCAGGCATTCGGCCACTAGATCCCTTTTTGACCGAGAGGATGTGATAGTGATTGCTTCGGTCAGTTGCATCTACGGAATCGGAGCTCCAGAGGAGTATTACAATCAGCGGATCATTCTGTTTAATCAGGACAAATTCGATCGAGATGAACTCTTGCGAAGATTGGTCGAAATTCAGTATCAAAGAAATGATGTGGATTTTCACCGGGGTACCTTCAGAGTCAGAGGGGACGTGGTCGAGATTTTTCCAGCCTATGAAGAATCCCAAGTTGTGAGAGTTGAATTTTTTGATGATGTCATAGACGGCATTTCAATTATTGACCCACTTCGAGGCAAGGTCATTCAGTCTTTAAATCGGGTCGATATCTATCCCAAGAGTCATTACGTTGTGGGTAAAGATAAATTGAAGTCCGCCGTTGAGCAGATCAAGCTTGAGCTTCGGGACAGACTCAAGGAACTTCAAGATCAAAATAAGTTAGTTGAGTTTCAGCGACTGCAGCAGCGAACGCTGCTGGATCTGGAAATGTTGGATGAGATGGGTTTTTGTCCCGGAATTGAGAACTATTCCAGACATATGTCAGGGGCAAATGCCGGAGATCCTCCTCCTACATTGATAGATTATTTTAAGAAAGATTTTCTCATGATTATAGATGAGTCACACGTGACGATTCCTCAGGTAGGTGGAATGTACAAAGGTGACAGGGCCAGAAAGCAGAATCTTGTGGATTACGGATTCAGGTTACCTAGTGCCCTAGATAACAGGCCCCTTAATTTTGAAGAATTTGAATCAAAATTAGACCAGGTACTCTTTGTTTCCGCTACTCCTGCAAAATATGAACTAGAGCAAACCAAAGGCGAATACGTTGAGCAAATCATTCGCCCCACCGGTCTGCTTGACCCAGTGATTGATTTTAAAGATGCTAAAAATCAGGTCGATGACATGCTGATTGAAGCGAAAAAAGTAATTGCGAAGGGCAACCGCGTGCTCATTACAACACTGACCAAGCGCCTGGCCGAAGAACTCACAACCTTTTATAGAGGTGTGGGAATGCGGATTAAATACTTACACTCTGATATTGAGACTCTGGAGAGGATGGAGATCATTCGAGATTTGCGCCTAGGGGAGTTTGATATTTTAGTCGGGATTAATCTCCTTCGTGAGGGGTTGGATATTCCTGAGGTCTCTTTGGTGGGAATCCTGGATGCAGATAAGGAAGGTTTTTTGCGCTCAACCCGCTCCTTAATTCAAACTATCGGCAGGGCCGCCAGAAACTCGGAAGGACGGGTTATCCTTTATGGGTTTAAAAAAACTCCCAGTATCAACGAAGCGATGCAAATAACTGCCGAGCGTAGGGAAAAGCAGAGCAAATATAATACCCAACATGGCATTACGCCTAAAACCATCAATAAAAAGGTGAGCGGGGGCGTGATTGAGGTCCTCAGGGGAGTGAAGAAGTCAGATAAAAAAGGACGGAATAAGGAAATTTCCGATCAGATCCTTTCTCCAGCAGCAATTGATGCTAAAATAACAGAGTTAAAGCAAATGATGAAAGAAGCGGTCCAGGGGCTTAGATTTGAAGAAGCCGCCAAGCTTAGGGATGAAGTTAAGAAACTTACAGATTTAAGGTTTATGTTATGAAGGCATTATTGAGTTTTATATTTTTATCGGGATTGGCCGTCGCCCAAAGAAGCCTATCTTCTCTGTCCTCGTTGAGAATCATTCACTCTCAGACCAAGTCGGGAAATTTACCGTTCAAGGAAAACTGCTGAAATATGTTTCTGTTAAATCAGGGCAGACAGAGCCGGTAGAAATTGAAAATAAGTCAGCATCAAACGTCGTCTTTGTTCCTGTTAGTCCAGCGTTTCAGGAAGCGGAATTAATTTTTGGTAAGAAGGCATATGAAATCCCATCAAAAAAATAAGTTTCAAAAAGTAATACTTGTCATCTCTGACCTGCATCTTAGTGCCGGTAAAATGATCAAGGGAAAGCGAAATCTTCTCGAAGATTTTCATTACGACAATGAGCTTATTGATTTTTTAAATTACTACTCTGAAGGTGATTACAAAGACGTTGCCGTAGAGCTGGTTATTAATGGTGATTTTTTTGACTTCCTGGCGGTTCCTTACGTCGAATTCTACGATGATGAATTCTGGAGTGAGAAGGCTGCCATGGCGAAACTGAAAATGGTCATGTCTGCACATAAAAGTGTCATGGAAGCAATGAAGAGGTTTGTTTCATGCCCTGACAAGAGCATCGTCTACATTATTGGAAATCATGACGCCGAATTTGTTTTTGATTCACTCAAACATGAATTTGTGTCATTTTTCGGAGAGTATTCTTACAAGGTAAGTATTTCTAACAGTGTTACTACTCACGTGCCTACCAAAGGTGTGTCCATCCAGCATGGCCATCAGTATGAGAGGGCGCATGATTTTGACCAGGAAAATGCGGTCATTGAAACTCTAAATGGGGAAAAGTATTTCAACCCACCTTGGGGATCTTATTATGTTACCAACGTCATTAATAAGTATAAGCAAGAAAGAAGTTTTATTAATTCCGTAAGGCCGATTAAACATTTTCTTATTCATGGCCTGTTATTTGATACCTTTTTCACTCTGCGTTTCATGCTTTCCAACATCTATTATTTCGTCATGGTTCGGTTTTGGCATTTTTATATGATGAAAAAAAGTTTTAAGCAGATTTTTCAGGATCTCTATAGAGAGCTTGAACTTTTTCAGGATTTTGAGACACTGACCCGCCATTATTTTGAAAAAACTCCCGAGTCACGTGTCCTGATCGTGGGACACACGCACAATCCCACTCTGAGAATTTTTAACGATGGAACTATTTTTATTAACACGGGAACATGGACGAGAATGGTGAATCTAGATTTAGGGCAGTGGAATTATGGCAATGTGCTAACCTATGCTAAAATCCTGGTCAGAAATACAGAATATGAAATTGATGATTTTGATAAGAATGTCGAAGTCGATCTTAAGTACTGGCTCGGTATAAATAATCTACCATACTCAGAATATCACTAAGCCATTAGCTCGTTGATCTTGGCCACTAAGCTTTTTGAAGTGTAGGGAAAGCTAATGATGTGCCTTACACCAAAATTAGCAGACAAAGTTGTTGTTTCATTTGAGTCAGCTTGGGCAATAATTAAAAAATTCTTCCTCTGAGAGAGTACGTTTTTCACTCTTTCATCAATCAAGTTTTGGTGAATCAAAATAAACTGCTCACGAGTTACCAACTGAAGCATTTCTTCAGCGGAGTTGGTCTCTACAAGATGAAAATAACCATGTTTAGTAAGAATCTCTTTCAAAAGTAGACGGATTTCTTCATTTTCATCGCAAATAATAATAGGGATCGATAAGTTCATTGGTACATCATAACAGTCGGACATGACTCTGGGTATGCTTAACTCACTGATACCGTTCAAAAAGCAGGCATAGACGGATGATTTTACTCGGGTAAAAACCTGAAATTAAACAGTAATTTCCCCTTAAGTTGCTTTTAAACAGTCCGAGAAGATGTTTGTCAGACACAAGAGTGTTTAACACTAACAAAATTTTACTTAAGCACGGAAGCTTAGAAAGTATCTCAAGGTTTGAGAACTGATCATCACGGAATTGATGAGGAGAATAAACCAAGGAGGATTTCATGGGTTTCCGTATCAACACAAACATTTCGTCAATTGCCGCTCAACGCTCACTCGCAGTGAACGGGAGAGAGTCAGAAAGTAACTTATCAAAGTTATCATCTGGTTCTAGAATCACGAAGGCTGCAGACGATGCTGCCGGTCTCGCGATCTCAGAAAAAATGAAAGCAAACATTCGCTCTTTAAAACAAGCTGACCGTAACGCCAACGACGGTATTTCAATGGTGCAAACTGCAGAAGGTGGATTGAATGAAACTTCATCAATCCTTACTCGTATGCGTGAACTTGCAATCCAGACTTCTTCAGACACTGTTGGTGATGTAGAGCGTGGCATGTCGAATATGGAATACCAGAACTTAAAATTGGAACTTGATCGTATTTCTCAAGTGACTGAATTTAACGGCAAGAAACTTCTGAATGGTGAAGGCGAAAAGTACGATTTCCAGATCGGTGCTAATAACGATGATTTCCAAGATAGAATTTCATTTGATGCCAAACAAGTAAACTCAGGTCTAAGCAGCCTTGGGATTGAAGAGCTGGATGTTTCGACAAAAGAAGGTTCACAGCAATCTCTTGCTTCACTTGATAGTGCTATCGAAAAAGTTTCAGGATCTAGAGCATTCCTTGGTGGTATTCAGAACAGATTAGTATCAACTTCGAACAACTTGCAAGTTAACGTAGAGAATCTATCTGCTGCTAACTCTCGAATTCGTGATGTTGATTATGCTGAAGCGACTGCGACTAAAGCTAAGAATGATATTCTTGGTGCTGCGGGTACTTCGGTTCTTGCTCAAGCAAACATGAACGGTCAAGCTGCACTTAAATTGATCGGTTAATTCCCTGCCTTAAAAATCGAAAGATAAAGAGACCCACCGTATGGTGGGTCTTTTTTTTTATAGATATACAATTACGAGATTTTTAGCTGTGCTTCAAAAAAAGATCTGAGATCTACTTTAATCGCAGCAAGTTGCTGGGGAATAAAAGAAGCTTTGGTTAGTCCTGGAAGAGTATTGATCTCCAAGAGGATTGGCCCATCTTCCGTGAGAATCATATCAGTTCGTGAATACCCCTTGCATCCAATGACGAAATGTAATTTGAGCGCTAGTTCCTGGCAAGCGAGAGTTTCTTTATCAGTAAGCTGTGCGGGTGTCACTTCTTCAACCCCTTGGCCTAAATACTTCCCTTGATAATCAAACAGGCCACCCTGAGTGACTCTGACCTCAGAGCAGGGGAGTGGAATCGTTTTGTGATAATTTTTTTGCCAGACCCCAACAGTAATTTCTCTGCCCGTGATAAAAGGCTCTGCCATATACGGAATAACTTCTTTTTTCTTAATTTGGGTAATGGCGTCGTCGAGCTGCGCCTGATCTGATATAATAAAGAGTCCAACACTCGAGCCATTTGCCAGAGGCTTAAGGACAATCTTTTTATGCTTATTAAAAAAGGTCTGAAGTTCAGAGATTTCTGCATCATTGAAATTATTCAAGGCCAGATCTGAGACCACCGGAAGATTGTTCGAAAGGGCAAGCTTCTTTGTCCCTCGTTTATCAAATGCCAACTTGCTCGCTTTTGAATTGCTGCCTGTGTACTTAATCTGGTGCTGCTCAAGCAGTGCCTGCAAAGTTCCGTCTTCTCCCTCCGTTCCATGAAGGCCGATGATGATGGATTTACCTTTCATGGCATCGATGGAAGATTTCAGGGAAGAGAATAGCGGAGCATTTGCTGGAGTGAATTCTTTAACGAAAGCATTTTCGTGCGATGAGAGTTCATCCTGAGAAATCTCATAGACTTTGTCATCTTTACTCCAGAACCATAAAGCTGCTTCAGGAATGGTCTTCGATAAGTTTTGGGCCGATGCCACTGACACCATTCTCTCTTCAGAAGAGCCGCCAAATAAAATAATACAATCGTTAAAATTACTCACATTAATCCTTAGAAAATAGCATCAAACCATGGTTTCTTAGTGCGTTCATCACAGTCAGAAATCCACAGGTGTTTAACTTCGAGGTAAGACTTGATTCCTTCTTCGCCCATTTCACGGCCAATGCCGGATTGTTTATGGCCACCAAAAGGCATGCCGGGATTCAGAAGGTGATATTCATTGATCCACACGGTTCCAGTTTCCAGTTTTTTTGCCACATTTTTAGCACGCTCTGGATTTTTAGACCACACCGCTCCTGCTAAACCATAGATTGATTTATTCGCGAGTTTTACGGCCTCATCATCCGTTTTAAATGGAGTGATCGCTAAAACTGGCCCAAAGATTTCTTCGTTAAATATTGTGTTGTCTGGAGATACTTCGAATAGAGTTGGTTTGATATAATAACCTTTATCAAATTCTCCACCGCTAACCCTTTCTCCACCAAAGAGTAGTTTGCCACCTTCTTTCTTTGTGGTTTCAACGTAACTCATGATGCGGTCAAATTGTTTTTGGTTGATGACTGGACCATAGCCAGTCGCCGGATCAGTTGGCAGACCAACCTTTACCTCTGCTGCGCGCTTAACGAGTGCATCTCTGAATTCTGGATAGATTTTCTGATCTACAAACAAACGAGTTCCAGAGGTGCAGGCCTGTCCAGAGTGATAAAGGAAGGCGTACAGTGCACCATCGACGGCCATTGAGAGATCAGCATCGTCTAAGATGATATTGGCAGATTTTCCACCAAGCTCGAGCGAAAGATTTTGCAGGCTTTTGCCTGCTGCTTGCATGATTCTTTTTCCAACTTCGGTTGAACCAGTGAACGCCACTTTTTTTACTTTAGGATTTTTAAGCAGGTATTCACCTTCCGCAGCTCCACCAGTGATGATGTTAACAACACCATTAGGTAGACCTGAATCCTTCAGGATTTCTGCCAGAACCGAAGCCGTTACAGGAGTTTCCTGTGCCGACTTAAGAACTGTTGTGCACCCTGAAGCGATTACGGGACCAATTTTCCACGCCGCCATAACAAGAGGAAAGTTCCACGGAATAATCTGAGCACAGACTCCAACAGGTTCATAAACTTTAAAGTTTTGAGAAAAGCCTGCTCGAGAAGCGCCTTCATCTTTGACTTCGAATTGAAACTTACGCAGCTGACCTGCCAGAACCTTGAAGTAGCTGGCAGCATTGTTTACGTCTGTTTTCGCTTTTCTCAGACAAGAGCCTGAGTCGGCTATTTCAAGTTCAGTTAATTCGTTTCTTCTTTCTTTTAGCTTTTCTGAAATCGTTTCAAGAATTTCCGCACGTCTGTTTTGATCCATTGAGCGCCATTCATTGGAGTAGAAAGCGGCTTCAGCAGCATCCACTGCGGCATCAATATCTTTTTCCGTTGGAAGATAAACCTTTGCCACTGGCTCGTTGTTGGCCGGGTTAGTTGAAATGAATTCTTTAGATGAAGTACGGAATTCGCCGTTGATGAATAGTTTAATCTCTTTCATGGCATCTCCTTAAATATTTTTGAATTTTAGTGTAATAATTGTATTGGGTTGTTTGGGCTCGCCCTTGGCGAAAATCTCACCCTTCCCATTGTCTAGAAGGTTCTCTACGCCTTTGCTTATCAGTGTTAGTTTTTCGCCTTTCTTCTCATTTATTGAGTAACTCACGTCGAGGCCTTTTTCTTCTGTGGTGCCTTTTTTTACAGTCATTTTAACGACGTAATTTCCAAAGCTAAGCTCGGTCTCTTTGGCCTCCACGAATTTGGCATGGTCAATTTTCCAGGTTTCTCCGTCAATACCGAAGGCAACTTCCATCTGCCAGTTGGCAAAAGCATTAAAGGAAAAAAGACACATCAAAAGCGTGAGTAGTTTCATTTTATATTTCCGATATTTTAATGGTGAAGGTGGAGGTTTCGCCAGTTTCAGTGTCTTGCTTGGTCATCGTCGTTTCAGTACCAGTCCGCACGACTACCTTTTCCTGATTTATTTCTGAAAGAGTTAATCCCGTTTTTTTCTGACTACCAATCTCAATGTTGTGAATATCTTTTTGACCATTCGAGATCGAAGGGATTTTAACATGAAAAAGGTGTTTGCCAGCATTGAAGGAATAGGTTTTATCGTGATCAATTTTCTGATTAATCTTAACCATATCTTCGTTGATAGAAATTGTTGCCTGCATTTTCCAGCATGCCATTGCATTGAAAGAAATGAATGTCAGAGCGATAGCGAGTATCTTCATTTGCAGTTTTCCACTGACAGAGCAATACCCTGGCCTACACCAATACACATGGACGCCAAACCTTTTTTGTAAGAAGGATTTTTGTCCATTTGGTGCACTAGAGTTGTAAGAATACGTGTTCCGGAGCACCCAAGAGGGTGGCCCAAGGCAATTGAGCCTCCATTTTTATTAATCTTTGATGGGTCAAGTTCAAGTTCCTTGATACAGCCCAAGGCCTGAACGGCAAAGGCTTCGTTGAGTTCGATGACATCAAAGTCAGACGTCTTATAACCAAATTTATGGACAAGTTTTTTAACAGCACCGACTGGACCAAGGCCCATGATGTTGGGGTGAAGGCCATGAACTGCGCCACCTGTAACCATAGCAATTGGCTTGAGGTTGTGACGTTTGACAAAATCTTCAGAACATACCACTACCATACTTGCGCCATCATTGATGGAAGAGCTATTTCCGGCGGTGACGGTGCCATCTTTTTTGAATGCCGATTTTAATTTCGCCAACTTCTCAAGAGAGGTATCGGCGCGAGGACCTTCATCTAGATCGATAGTGATGGAGCCTTTTTTACTTTCAAGCGTAAGTGGGAGAATTTCATTTTTAAATTCACCACGGGCCTGGGCAGCGAGGGCCTTTTGATGAGAAGTATAGGCAAACTGATCCTGGGCTTCGCGGGTAATGTTATGAAGCTTTTGAACTTCTTCGGCCGTTTCGCCCATTCCTAGCAGTGGAAAGATTTGGGCCATCTTGGGATTTTCAAAACGCCAACCGATTGAGGTATCCCAAATTTTTTGAGTCCGATCAAAGGCCGTATTTGATTTTGACATGACGTACGGAGCGCGAGACATGCTTTCGGCCCCACCTGCAATAAAGCACTCACCAATGCCCGCCTGAATTCTGGAATGGGCATCGATAACGGCATCAAGGGAGGATCCACAAAGGCGATTTAAGGTTGTTCCCGGAACTTCAAATGGATATCCGGCCAACATTAAGGACATGCGGGCAATATTTCGATTATCTTCACCGGCCTGATTGGCACAACCGATAATGGTGTCATCAATTTCTTTCAAATCAAAAGTAGCCGACTTAGCAAAATCCCTAAAAAGCTCGGCCAGCATATCGTCCACTCTTAGCCCGGATAGGACTCCTCCAAAACTGCCAATTGGCGTGCGTCTAGCGTGAATCAAGTATGAGATTTTCTTCATATAACTTCCTTAAAATTGAACCCCGTCATGGTAACAATAAAAGCGTAGGAAGGGAAAAAAGAAACCTCTAGCGCTGGGTGTAAATCTTTCACCTATAAACATGTCTCCCAGCGTGAAAAAAACTTGGCTTGTAGGCTAACATATTCTAAAAACAGGGCATCATTGTCGGAATAAGGAATTCTTATGAAAAAAACTGCTTTTTTGGCCACTCTTACCTTTATGTCGGCTGCTTTTGGTTATGAAGCCAAGGTGACTAAAGGCGGACTCCCTGCGACTGTTCAAGCAATGCTAGAAAAGGCAAACGCTGAGACTCAGGTAAACTTTCAAGAATCTGACTTCCATCTGATAGAAGATCGTGCCTTGGCCACAAGCCGATTCCAAATGTATGTCCAGCATAGCCAACAAATTCCCGTCGCTAAAACAGCGATCCGAATTTGGAGCGATAAAACTTCCAATGAATTGATTCTGGCCGAGATGCATCTCTCTGAAGAAACCAAAAGAGGCGAGAAGAGCCTCGCTAACAAATTTTTAAAAGCAAAGTTTTCTGCCGGCGCCATAAAATCTAAAAAACTTTCTCTCGCTATCTCTCAGCTCGTTAATGCTGAAGTCGCCAAGCATGATACAGATAATCGTGTCCTCAGCATGAAATCCTCTGATCAGTGGGTAAAGGGCGATTTAGTCAGACAAGTTGAAGTCCGCGGTCGTCGTGGTATTCACCATATTTCAATCTCTTTGTTGAAAAATATTGTTATTGAAAAAAGTTATATGGAATTCCCTCAAAGTGAGAGGTTCGTTTCTGTTCACGCCAACGTTTTCCCAATTTATGAAGAAGTAGAAACAACTGGTGAGAAACTTCCTTTTGAAGTGAAGGAACTTAAATTTATTTCGGCCAGTCTTCACGATGGTGGCGAAAATCCTCTTTCAGTTTTTAACGATATAAAATTCCCAGAGAGTCATTATCACCCGGTTCTTGCTGAAACAGAATTTGGGCAGGCAAATGGGGTATGGTCTGAAGCGATTCTTAGAAAAAAAGTTGAAGCGACAATTGCCCAGTTTCCACTTAAGGCCAATGACTTTTCTGAAGGAATGCTTCTTCAGGGTAAATACGCTACAATCAACCTTCACCCAGCTGCTAGGGAATTTAAAGAAATCAATTTTCCACTTAAGTCTTCGGTGAACCATATTGTTTCATGGAATAACGTCGGTGGGGAGTGGGAAGCGAAACCTCTTAGCGGACTTTATGGCAAGACTATTACTTCAGAAGCGGAGCTATTGGCCCGACTTCCAGAAAGACTCCCTGACCATGATCCCGTTTCTTATATCAATTCCGGCTTCGATGAAGTTCAGGTTTATTACGGTGTGACCGTTCTGATGGACGCTCTGACCGAAATGGGATTTGAGGACGCTGAACTTTCAACTAAACCGTTTCATGCTTTCTTATTTGATCCAGATCTTTCAATGAAAGATAATGCTTATTATTATGACAATACGATTAACTTCACGACCTATAACTCAAATCAACCCAATCTTGCTCGTGACAATCCAACGATCTGGCATGAACTTGGTCACGGTGTAATGGATCGTTTAATGGGTGCGCACCTTGGATTTGCTGATTCTAAAGGCGGATATGGTGGTTTATCAGAGGGGATGGCAGATTTCGTAGCTAAAATTATTATTGAGCACCAGACAAGTGGAGCAGAGTTTGCTGGGATGAATGATTTCCGGATCATTAATAACACCGGCTTTTATCTCACTAATGAATTTCATGACGAAGGTGAATCTTACGGCGGTGCCATGAATGACATGCTGGACGCTGTTATTAAGAAAAGTGGCCGCGAAGGTCTGTATGACTTTGCTGACTTAACTCTTGAAGCAATGAGACTGACTCGAAACCACCCAGCTCTCAGTGCAAGAAGCTGGTTTGAGCATATGATTTACGCCGATGAGCTTGGCAGCGAAGTTCGTGAAATTGGCCAGTTTAAAGACATTATTCTTAGTTCACTTGTGAAGAGAAACTTCTCGTTCGCCGCTGATTTTATTCCTTCATCAATGAAAGTAACTTTTGAGAACGGAGAACTTACTAACGCTTCAGATGCTAGCCGTGACAGACCTCTGTCTGAGTGTGGTGTTGATGGTGTAGTGTCTCATGATCTCAAGGTTGAACTTAAGTCAGGGGACGCTAAATTTATTAAATTTCCAGCGATTGTAAAAGTTGAGTTCAAAAAGGGTGCCCTTCAAGGTGCCATTAAGTGGGAAGGCGAAGAGACGAATCCTACAATTTACACTGTGAATTCTGAAGAAGAAATTTTGAATATTCCTCTTCGTGCATCGATGGAGTGTGAAACTGTGAATCAGCCAGATGGCAGCTGTAAAGACTATGCTTACCTGCAGGTTTTTAACCACGACAATTCGAAGCCTATTGCCAAGAAACGCTTCTATCTCAAACTCAACAAAACAGAGTGTGTTAAATAGAAAAAGGCTCCGAAAGGAGCCTTTTTTTTTGTATATTTTTTTCACAATTACAATAAATTGAGTGATTGATGGCTCAACATTTGGGACATGTTAAGAAATTATTCAGAGGAGACTTTAAATGAAAGCCGCTTATATCCTTGTTTCATTTCTTATTGCTACAAATGCCTTTGCCACTTGCCCTGATATGGCGAAAAAGGCAGTCTCCAAATATAAGAAAGAGAATTCTGTTACATCTTCTAGCTATGCTACTTTTGCCAACACTCTTAACCACTACCGCTTTGAAATGCGTCCAGAAGGCCGACCAGCAATTGAGAGTGTTAGCGCTTACATTAAGGGCAGGAAGCTCACTGGTTTTGAAGTTATTGTCACTGATGGGGGAGATGAATCTAAGTTTAGGTACGTTCTAAATGATAAAAAAGAAATCATTGTTGCATACTGGTACAATCAGTCACCAATGACCTATTGGTTTTGCGGAAAAAACACCTCTATAGAATCTGAGTACACAAATGACGGTAGCGAGATTTAGGCTTGTTGTTGAACTGGTCTCATCATAACCTTAGTCAAGAAAATCGAAATCCCTACTCCTGCAAGTAACCACGCTGCAATGAACTCCATGTGAAGATGTGGTGAGCTTCCTTTTATCATCGAGGAAAGCGTGACTAAGGTTCCCAATGAGATAACCCCCAGCAATGAAAAAGTACCATAAGCGGAGGAATTGATTTTCCGCTTTTGGGCAGGCGTAAAAAGCAGTGCTGCCATGAATACGCTGCCCACGAAAAAGAATCCGCCACAAAACAGTCCGCAGGCCACATGGCCATAGGATTCAACGAACCCTACTAATCCTTGTCCTCCACCAAGAGGTCCCAGACCAAACTGTGGGCAAAGTGTGAGCGTCAAAGAGCTTATCACCATGTGTGTGAAAAGCAGCTTTGTCATCACGGATGACCAGCGAGGGTTGAGATCATTCATAATAATGTCTCGGATCGATTTATTGATACCTGAAGAGGGATGATGAGTTATCGGTTCAGACAAAAATGACTCGTAGTCTTTCGCCATTTCTTTTTCAGTTTTTTTCATTTGGTGCCTCTTAATTCTTTTAATAACCGGCTGATTCGTTTCCTGATGGTCGCCGCATTGACCTTAAATTCTTTGGCCATCTCTTCAAATGACCATTCTTCCAGGTAGCGCAGTTCCAAGAGCTTCTTTTGTGATTCATCTAATTGATCGGTTAAGCTCAAGTCGGAATCCGAAGAGTTCTTCTCTTCATCTCGGATTTCAATGTCCTCACTGTGCTTCAAAATATTGCTTCTAGTTCTCGTTTTCCTGAAATCATCAATCATGGTGGTCTTCACCATGGTAAAGAGCCAGGCAGAGAAAGGGAACTTAGGATCGTATGTCTGTTTTCGTTGGTGCATTTTAAGAAACACCCCTTGATGAATTTCTTCCGCATCCTTAGAGTCCCAGCAGTTTTTAATGAGATAACTGAAGACGCGAGCAGAATACCTTCGGTAAAGCTCCTCAAAGGCTGCAGCATCATCAGCACTGGCGTACCTTAACATCAGTTCTTCATCGCACTCATTAATCACTTAAGCTTCCTCACGGTATCAATACGCATCTGGGACTATTTTTGTGACAAAATTGTTTTGGTCACAAAAAACACCCTTACTGCGTATTCTAAGTAATCTGCCAATGATGGCAATAACAGGGAGTTATTCCGATGAAATCGTATCTTAAAACCAGCCTTTTCACTACACTAATGGCCTTCTCGATAGCGTCCCCGGTCTGGGCCGATAATCACGAAGGGCATAAAGACTGTACTTGCACAAAAGAGTGTAAAGAAAACTGTAAAAAGGGTGATAGCAAAGATTGTAAGTGCGAAAATGGCGCCTGCAAAACCGGTGGAGATTGTGGGGAGAGCTGCGACAAAAAACACAGCAGCAAATAAGTTATTTCATATCCATCAGGTTGGTGGCCATGTTTATGGCTTCCAACCTCTGAGGATTAACTTTGAAGCAAGGTAGCGGCTATCTTTTGTCATCTGAAACAATTCGCTTAGAAGAGTCACTACATATAATTCTCGTCCAGAGGCCCATTCAAATGGTCCCTTCGGATAATTCACTCCAAACTTCATGGCGCGGTCGATATCTTTTTTTGAAGCGACATTTTCTTCTAAAGCATAGTGGGCTTCATTGATGATTTGCACGATGGTTCTAGGAAAAACAAAACCGCAGGAGACAATGGAAGTTTCAAACGGTTTAAACCCAAGCTCTTTAAGTTTAGTGATAAAAGCATCACTTGGCGCATTCAGATGAACTTCGACTTTTTTTTCTTCATCGCAAAAAAGTGCCGCAAAGGAGCCCTTTAAGTTAGGATATGCAGCATAAAATTCTGCGGGATTATAACAAGTGAGATCCATGTAGATCTCTTTACCTGGGTTGGCCTTAAGGATTTCTTTTTTCTCTTCTTTAGTCCCGAATCCGAAATTAATGAGGATGTTATCAAATGTAACGTTAGTCATACTTGTAAAATCCTCTTTTATTCTTACGTCCAAATCTCTTTTCTTCCACCATCTGTTTTTGGAGGGCATGAGGAGCAAAGCGGGCCTCCTTATTATAGGCTTCCCAAACGGAGCAGGTGACCGAATAATTAACATCTATACCAATGAGATCCATCAGTTCAAATGGTCCCATTTTAAAACCACCGACTTCTTTTAGAATGCGGTCAACTTCCTTCATTTTTACTTCATCGTCTGTTTCCACAATTCGAAGTGGTTCACCATAGAAGTTACGTGCCACTCGGTTGACGATGAAGCCAGGGGAGTCTTTGCTCAGGGCCGGCTTCTTCTCTTTTGAGTCAAACCACTGATAGAGATCTTCACAGAGTTTACTGTCCGTTTCTTGGCCCTTGATCACTTCCACCAATTTCATAATTGTTGCAGGATTAAAAAAATGCAAGCCGATGAAACGAGATTTACGCTCTGGTGACACGGCTGTGGCCATTTCTGAAATTGGGAAACTTGAGGTATTTGAGGCAATGATGGTGTGAGGCGAAAAATAAGCATCGAGTTTTTTGAAAAGTTCTTTTTTGATCTCAAGGTTTTCAATGATGGCCTCGATTACGAGGTCAGTGTTTTTAGAAACTTGATCAAGAGTTTTAATCTCAAAAAGCTTCTTCATCTGATTGACCTGGCAGCTTGTGAGCTTTTCTTTTTCTACAAGTTTGTCCCACGAAGAGTGAATACCAGCGAGGGCCTTCTTTAATTGCTCCTCAGAGGTGTCCACCAGCTCTACAGAGCACATCTGCTGGGCAAACCATTGAGCGATGCCAGAACCCATGGTTCCGGCACCGATAACGACAATTCTTTGTAGATTCATGATTAAGAAAGAGAGTATTCGAGAGGCTGTTCAGACTCTTTGTACTCAGGAACTTTAAGTCCCCATTCAGCACATTTTTCTGTGATTTCTTTTACGAAAGCGTCACGAACGTCTGCATTTGAGCGATTTTTAAGACCAAGTTTTTGATAGATATCATTTCCTGTCCCTGTTGATTTGCCAAACGTGTTCATCACACGTGGCCACCAAAGATTCAGGCGCTCTTGAAGAAACTTTCTTTTTTCAGGATCTGAAGCCATTTCCTTCACGGTTTTGTCTCCGTGGGCAAGGTGCATGCTTTCTTCCTTGCAGATTGTCCCGATAGCATTTTTCCAAGGCATATAACTTGATTCAAGAGTGTCTTCCAAAACGTGGCCAGCAGCTCTATCCATTAAGAAGTTAAATAAACAGAAATCTTCCCAGTGAGTGATTTGGTAATAAAAGATATTTACGCGTTTATCTTTTTTAGCACGCGAGAAACCGATGTTGGCAGTATCGGCCGGAATTCTCCAGTCAAAATCATGGCTAAGCATATGCTCGTGAGTCTTTTCCCCTAGATCATCAAGGATTTTATAGATCACATGAGCGTGGCGCATTTCATCTTTAACAATTTGAGCAACCAGAACTCGTTCATGAGCATTAGGAGCTTTAGCAATCCATGGCATATAGCCAAGGCCGCCAGCATATTCAGAATCTGCCTGCATCCAAAGAAGGTTCAGAAGATTCTTACGGTAGATCTCTGGCATCTCGGTGGTTGCATCAAATGTGCGGCCGTTTTTAATTTCTTCGAAGAGTTTGATATCTTCGCTAGTGTACTGACGCATGGATTACTCCTTATCTATAGACCTTTAAAATTTGGTTTTCTCTTTCCTAAGAAGGCACTCACACCTTCTTTATAATCCTCAGAGAAGCCAAGAAAACGCTGAACGTATTTCTCGCGGTTAAGTACCTCTCCTAGACCCTTTTCACTCGCATATTGGAAGTTCTTCTTTACCATTTTAACCGAAAGAGGGGCCAACAAATTGATTTCCAATGCAAGTTTTACAGCTTCCTCAAGAGGGTTTTCAGCTATGGTATTGATGAAATTATACCCGAGCATCTGCTCCGAGAGAAGGGGCTTACCTAACAAAGCGAATTCCAAGGCCTTTGTGTTCCCCATTTGTCTAACTAGCATGAAACTCATGCCCGCATCTGGGGCCAGGCCGATCTGACTAAAACCAGAGATAAATCGCACTCCAGGAGCCGCAATTTTCAAGTCACAGGCCAGAGCAACAGATAGTCCAGCTCCGGCACAAACGCCTTGAATGGCGGCAATCACGAGCTTGTCAGATGATTTTATGGCATCAATCAAAGGATTCCACTCAGTTTCAATGGTGAGTCCGATATCAACCGGACCTTTGGTGGCATCAACTGAGCGGTCATTTAAATCCTGTCCAGAGCAGAAAGCTTTTCCTTCCGCTGCCAGAATAATGGAGCGTACGTTTGCGTCCTTATTGGCCTCGCGAATCGCTGTAATGATATCCAGCTTTCCTTGGACGTTTAGAGCATTATAAACCTGAGGACGATTGATCGTAATAATCGCGGTCCCGTTGGTGATTTCAAATTTTATGGTTTCAAAAGTTTTTGTCATTTGTATGTTGGGTAAAAGTTAATAGGTTGGAGAACTTCAATGTATCCACCATCTTTTGGCGGAGTAAATTTAAGCCCTCTTATTTGCTCTAAGAGGCAAGCGTGAAAACTTGGATCTTTGAAAGCCGTCTCCGCAATTTTCTCGTCAGTGACTTTTCCGTCTTTATCAATGGTAAAAGCAACCATAACGACACCTTTCTCATTCGTGTCCCTGCCTTTGTAGGATTCACTTTCAAGAAAGCAGGAACGGTACTCATCTTGCTTGGTCTCCATGACTGTCCTAATAGGATCATATTTGGGCTCATGAGAGGAGCAAGCTGCCAGAAGAATCAAGAGACTAATTGCCTTCATATTTCGGCTCTCTTTTTTCCATAAAAGCCTTCATGCCTTCTTTCTGATCCTTTGAAGAGAAAGTCAGGTAGAAATTTCTTCTTTCATATTCCATGCCGTCTTTAAGTGAACTCTCAAACGCCATATTAACCGCTTCTTTAGCAAGCTTTACTGCTACCGGAGCGCGGTTTGATATAAGCTTAGCAATCTCAAAAGTTTCTTGCATAAGGGTTTCGGCCGGAACCACTCTTGCCACAAGTCCTGTTCTCTCGGCTTCGTAGGCATCCATCATATCACCAGTCAGAACTGCCAACATCGCTTTTGATTTCCCAATAGCGCGAGTGAGGCGTTGAGTTCCGCCAGCTCCTGGAATGGTTCCAATTTTAATTTCAGGCTGACCAAATCTTGCAGAGTCTCCAGCAATGATGAAATCACAAGACATCGCAAGCTCGCAGCCGCCGCCCAGAGCAAAGCCGTTAACAGCTGCAATCACTGGCTTAGTAATGAGCGAGAGTTGTTTCCAAGTACGGAAACGATTGTCATTAATTTGATCGATGGGTGAAGCCTCGGCCATTTGTCCGATATCTGCACCGGCGGCAAAAGCGCGATCATTTCCTGTGAGGATAATTACACGCACATCTTTATCGTCTTCTAAAAAAAACATCGCCTCAACAACATCCTTCATCAGGTCAGTAGAGAGCGCGTTTAGAACCTTAGGGCGGTTCAATTGAATCAAAGCAATGTGGTTATGCTCACGATAGTTTTTAGTAACTAAGATATTTTCAAAAGTTTTCATTATGCTTTAACGACGGTTTCTTCAGCAAAATGAACTGACACGAGGTCGCCAGCAAATTTCATGGCATCTTTGCCAGACTCCATCATTTCAGGAGTTTTCATCGCTGCTTTCCATGAGTCTTTATTTTCAAAACACATTTCTGCAATCATAAGAAGATTTGAAGCACCAGTTGGGCCTCCAAAAATTTTATTCGTACGAAGTTCTGTCATTCCTGGGATTTTAAAACAGATAGGCGTGTGAACGTTTTTGTAGTGATCTTCGAATTTGGCCTTGGCCGCATCATCAGTTGGAACACGGTAAACTGCGATTACTTTAAACATTTTCTGCCTCGTGCGTTATGGATTATATAGACGTGGCATAACCATAGCTAGAGGAGGGGGAAAATGTCAAAATCAGATTAGCCGAAACGCCCTTCAATGTAAGCCGCTGTACGCGCTTCTTTAGGGGTTTCAAAGACGTCCTTGGTTTTACCCATTTCAACCAATTCACCCATATACATGAAGATGGTCTCATCAGAGACGCGTTTGGCCTGACTCATGGAGTGAGTCACAATGAGAATAGAGTAGTCTTTTTTAAGATCCTTAATCAGAATTTCAATCGCCTCAATACCGGCAGGATCAAGGGCAGAGCAGGGCTCATCTAAAAGAAGAAGTTTAGGTTTTAGTGGTAACAATCGAGCAATGCATAATCGTTGCTGTTTTTCGAGACTCAGAGTTAGTGCAGAACGGTTCAGTTGACCTTTAAGATCTTCCCAAAGCCCAACGCGCTTCAAAGATGTTTCAACCATTTCGTCTAGCTGCTTGTTCGTCAACTTGCGCATATGTGTTCTGGCACCAAAGATAACGTTCTCGTAAATAGAAAGCGGAAGAGGATTTGGCTTCTGAAAGACCATTCCTACCTGACGGCGGAGTTCTGGTAGAGCAACTGTTGGGTGGTAGATATCATTACCCAAAACTTGAATACTGCCTGAGTGAGAAACTTCACCTGCACGTTCATTGATTCGGTTTAAACATTTAAGATAAGTACTTTTTCCGCAACCACTTGGGCCGATAAGGGCAGTGATTTTGTAGGCAGAAATATTAAAGGTCAGGTCTTTTAGGGCCTGAAATTTACCATACCAAAAACTAAATTCATTCGTATTAACAACATCATTTCTCATATATTACCCGAACACGCCTTCAATGTAGTCTTTAGTGCGCTTGTCTTTAATCTCACCAGCAAATATTTTTTGGTTCGTATCGAGATCAAGGATTTCACCGTTAAGCATCATCGCTGTGCGATCACCAAGTCGTTTCGCCTGGTTGATCACGTTAGTTACCATAATAATGGTCATATCTTTTTTAAGTTCATGAAGAACTGCTTCAATTTTCATCGTTGTCACTGGATCAATGGCGATTGAAAATTCATCCAGACATAATACTTCAGGGTGGTGAGAGAGTGCGCGTGCAATAGTCAGACGCTGCTGTTGCCCGCCCGAAAGTTTAGTCGCTAGAGTGTGGAGTCGGTCTTTCACTTCGTCCCAAAGCGCGGCTTTTTTCAGACAGTCCTCAAGGATAAAATCAAGTTCCGCAGGGTCTTTACATCCGGCCATACGTGGAGCGTAAGTAACGTTCTCTTTAATGGTCATGGGGAGACCGACAGGAAGAGGGGACACCATCCCAATTCTTCGTCTCAAAAAAGTTGAATCTTCATCTTCGAAAATATCCTGGCCGTCCAGAAGGATTTGCCCTTGAACTTTGACCTCATTATTAAAGTCTGTCATGCGGTTGATGCTTCTTAGGAGCGAACTCTTTCCAGAGTTTGCAGGACCGATGATTGCCAGGACTTCATTATGGTAAATATCTAAATTTAAGTTTTTTACTACAAGATTTTGCCCGTAGCTGATTTTAAGACCCTTAATTTCAATTTTCTTTTTCATATTACCACTTCCTCTTAGTACGGAAGTAAGTTCGAAGCACAACAGCAATTGAATTCACTGAGAGGATAAGCATGATCAATATAAGAGCTGTCGCAAATGGATAGGCTTCAGGAACACCAACTACCTGAGTTGAAATCGTAAATAGGTGCATGGAAAGAGTCATACACTGATCAAAAACACTTTGAGGCAAGAACGGGAGGTAGAATGCAACACCAGTGAATAGAATTGCAGCTGTTTCACCGGCAGATCTTCCAACTGCAAAAACTACACCCGTTAAAATACCAGGCAAAGAATTGGGAAGAACGATATGGCGGATAGTTTGTAGTTTGCTGGCCCCAACGTTCCAAGAAGCCTCACGGAATGAACGAGGAACTGCCTGCAGAGATTCTAGAGTTGAAGTGATGATAACTGGCAAGTTCATGACCGCTAATGTGAATGAAGCGGCAAGAATACTGGTTCCCATTTTCATGAATAAAACAAAAGCGCCTAAACCAAAGAGAGCATGAACAATACTCGGAACACCAGCAAGATTCAGGATCGCTAGGCGAATAACACGAGTCAGTTTGCCATCTTTGGCATATTCAGAGAGGTAAAGAGCAGCAAGAACACCAAGAGGACACGAGACCAAAACGCTGATCATCACAAGCCAGAATGTCCCAACGATGGTGGGGAAAATCCCACCTGCGGTCATTCCATTAATTGGATCTTGAGTGAGGAAATCCCACGAAAGCACAGGGTATCCCTTGATGAATAACCAAAAAATAATTCCCAGGGCTGGCAAGAACAAGAAGAACGTCACCATACTGAGTGCATTCTTAAAGTTCTTTTCGCGAATTTCTTTGTTTAAAAGATGAATGCTTGGTTTAAACATATTATTTCTTTCTTCCACGGATAAGGTAATCCGCTGAAACGTTTACGATAAATGAAAGAATAAAAAGTACGAGGCCAATTGCAAAAAGGGCCTGATAGTGTTCTCCGCCTTTTGGAGACTCACCCAACTCGGCAGCGATTGTTGCTGTTAGTGTTCTCGCAGGATCAAACAAACTATGAGGAATTTGAATAGAGTGACCAGTTGCCATGAGAACTGCCATGGTTTCACCCAAAGCGCGTCCAACTCCTAAAAGTGCTGCCGCCATAAGACCATTTTTGGCAGCCGGAAGCAGAACTCGAGTGGCCACTTCCCATTTCGTTGCACCCATCGCTTCTGCTGCTTCTCTATAAGTCTCAGGCACTGCTCTAAGAGCGTCCTCTCCAACCGAAACAATCAGCGGCAAGGACATAAGGGCCAAAATAATAGAGGCGTTAAGAATATTGAGACCAATTGGAACATCAAAACCATGAATGATGAGCGGGTTAATCATCATAATGGCAATGAAACCCCAAACAACTGAAGGGATCGCTGCCAGAAACTCAATCAAGATTTTGTAAATCTCTCTGAACTGGGGCGAACAAAATTCAGAAATATAAAAGGCACAGGCCAGACCTAGTGGAACAGCAATTAGCATCGATATGATTGTGACACTGACTGTTCCAACAAAAAGAGCAAGTATTCCATAAGTCACGTTTGAAACAGAAGCTGGATTCCAGGCTGTAGAAGAGAAGAATTCTACAAAGTCAAAACGACCGACAAGGAAAGGAAAAGATTCCTTTAAAATAAAAAACAAGATCGCAACGATAAGAAAAATGGAACTGAATCCGCCAGCTTTAATGGTGAATTCAATTATCTTTTCAGATGTTGGTTTGGTGCTTTTTTTCTTTCTCCACTCCATCGCTAGAGCAGGCGTTTGTTCTAACTTCATTTCCATAACTACTTTTTAGGTACAGGCACGTAACCTGATTTTAAAATGATTACTTTTGCAGCTTCACCTTGAGTCCAATCCATATAAGCCTTTACAGCTACTGATGGCTCACCAGAAGTGTACATGTAAAGCTCTCTGGCAATTGGATAAGATTTATCGGTTGCTGTCTCAATAGTTGGAAGAACGCATTTTCCGTCAGCAGTAGTTACACATAGAGCTTTTACGTTTTTATTAAGGTAACCCATGCCAGAATAACCGACGGCACATGGAGTTTTTTCGACAAGATCAATTGATTCACGAGAACCATTTAGGTCCATTGAACCTGTTTTAAAGTCACGCTTCTCTCCTAGAACTGCTTCACGGAAATATTGATAAGTTCCAGAGTTTGATTGACGAGAAATTCGGATGATTTTGTTGTCTTTGCAACCAGGAACAACAGTTCCTCTAACGTCACTCCAAGTATCACATTTACCACCCTCACCGTAGATACAAGCGATTTCTTCGAGGCTTAATCCTGTAAGTGGGTTTGCAGGGTGTACAAATACTGCCAGAGCATCCAAGCCAACAATAAATTCTTTAATTGTTTTACCATTGTTTTTAAGTGCCGCTTCTTGTTCTTCAGCTTTCATTTTTCTTGAAGAGTTTGCAATATCCACAGTTCCATTGATGAGGGCCGCAATACCAGTACCTGAACCGCCACCCGAGACTGCGATAACAACTTTAGGTTCAACTTTTCTGTATTCTTCTGCCCATGCTTGCGCCAAGTTCACGATAGTATCTGAACCTTTATTTTGGATCACAATGTGTTCTCTTTTTGAACAGCCGACCAGAGTGAAAACGAGGGTTGAAAACAGTGCTAGTGTTGTGCGCATAGATAGTCCTTTGTAATTCAGCGTATATTAGCTCTGTTGGGGGAAGATTTCGAGATGACCGCGTATTCTTAACCTAGTCTTAACGTAAGAGAAAACTTTACAATGCTGCAGGACATCGCTAGCCTTTATTCTCAAATGGTTAGCTACGATATAATTATTCTTTGTTTGGCCTCTTTTGGGGCAGGATTCGTCGATTCCGTCGTTGGCGGGGGTGGACTGGTTCAATTGCCGGCCCTGATGATGGTTCTTCCACAATATCCAGTGGTCACCTTGCTTGGAACTAACAAGCTCGTTTCGGTCACCGGAACTGGTTTTTCGGCCTGGCGTTTTTCCCGCCATATTCCGTTTATTCGAACCATTATCATTCCTGCTATCTTATCGGCATTTTTGTTTTCATTTCTTGGGGCCTACACGGTTTCAATTGTAAGTAACGAATTTCTTAAGCCGCTGTTTATGGTGCTGTTATTTTGTGTTTTTGTTCTTACCATTCGTAATAAAAATTTTGGCCTTTTGGACCATGATCCTAATTTAGTCATCCCTGTATGGAAGCCAATAGTGATTGGTTCACTCTTGGGCTTTTATGACGGTTTTTTTGGTCCAGGAACTGGGACCTTTTTGATCATCGCTTTCGTCGGGATGTTAGGTATGACTTTTGTGCAAGGGTCGGCTTACGCAAAAATTATTAATCTGACCACGAATCTCGCGGCACTCTTATTGTTCATGTTCAAGGGAACTTTCCTATTTGAATATGCAGTTCCCATGATTATTTTTAATGTATTAGGAGCAGTTGTGGGAGTGAGGCTGGCCCTCTTAAAAGGTAATACCTTTGTCAGAGGGCTCTTGCGAATTATTGTTTTGCTTACGATTCTAAAATTGGGCCATCAGATCGCAGTGGAGTATTTTTTTTAAAGATACCCGCGCTTAATTTGGTCTCTTTCAATAGCATCAAAAAGCGCCTGAAAATTTCCATTTCCAAAGCCCCAGTGGTTTTTTCTCTGAATGTATTCAAAGAAGAGTGGCCCGATGTAGGTGTCTGAGAAAATTTGCAGAAGGTAGCCTTCAGTATCCCCATCCACCAGTAAATTGATTCTCTCTAAAGTAGCAAGGTCTTCAGTCACTTTGAAAGGGCGATTGGGAATGGCCTCATAGTAAGTTGAAGGAACATTTAAAAACTTCACATCTCTTTCTCTTAATTCACCCACGGTTGAAATAATATCCGGGGTCATGAGGGCAATGTGTTGAACACCAGGTCCCTTATGAACATCCAAGAATTCCTGGATCTGGGATTTGCCACCCTCTCTTTCCGGTTCATTAATTGGAATGATGATGGAGTTGTCGATCAGTTGTACAACCTTAGAATTTAATCCGGTTTTAGAACCTTTAATATCAAAGTAGCGAGTCTCAACAAAACCGTAGGTACGTTTGTAGAAGTCTACCCAATGGTCCATCTGACCTTTAGGAACGTTGTTAGTAAGGTGGTCAATTCGTGAAACACGAGTTTTTAGTGGCCGAGCAGATGGATCTTGATCGACATTTTTGAATCCCGGTCTAAATTCACCCGTTGGTCGCTCTACAAATTCATTAACTACGTCGCCAAAGCCTTGTATCGAAGCTGTTTTAGTCAAACCGGTAGCCGTCTCTTCAACTTTATAATCCTGAATGAGTTTGGCGCCATTTTTGAGAGTAATCTCAAGAGCTTTTTCTACACTTTCCACCTGGAAGGATATTTTACTAACACCCTCTCCATGGGCCTTAAAATATTTGCGAGATAAGCTAGATTCATCTGTGGAACCCTTCACCAAAAAGCGCACCTGCCCTTGAGTATAAAGTTTGGATTCTGTCCCTTCAGCTGAATTGACAAAACCCATCGTATTGAAAAGTTTTAAAGTTGGAGATTGCAAGTTATCAACTGTAAATTCCAGATGATCGATACCTTTTAGGCCAGCAGGATTTTGTGTCATGAGTAGCTCCGTAAGTCTTAATTATCTACGTGTTTTCTTTTTCGCTTGCCCTTGGGGAAGGGTAAAACAATCTTCTTTTTGGATGGGTTGAAAATAATCCGCCTCTTCAATGAGGACTCCGGCAGTAGTAGACTCAACCGCACAGATTTCAACACGCACACCTTCAGATTTTAAATGCCGTACTAGTTCAACATAATCTGAATCTCCTGACAAAATGATAATTGCATCCACTTTGCTCGCCAGCTGGGTAGCATTGATGCTGAGAGGAATATCGGCAGATTTATGGCAGGGTCTAACTGAGCCAAAATATTTGTCATGAAGCCTGTCGGCCAACTTAGAGGAGATATTCTTGCCCTCACGAAAGTAAATGAGGCGGTTTAGGCCTCGGCCTTTGAGGAGGCGGGGGATTAGCACGTCAAAATTGATCATCATACTGGAACTTCGGTACTCAGATTCCAGTGACCTCTCGATGTTGTTTCCGTCCACCAAAATTGCTACTGATTGGGATATGTGTATATTAGCTTTTTCTTCCATATTAAGTCCTTGATATTACTTTTTGATAATTGATCATATGATCTGGGCGGAGTATAACCTACAAAGACAACATTTGGGATAGAACGATGGGCCATAAAATACTTAACGGGAATGAGCTTCTCATTCAGGGCGCCTTGGAAGCAGGGTTTCACCTCTACACGGGATATCCCGGATCGCCTCTGGCAGATTTTTTTAATATTCTTTATGAAGAAAAAGAAAATTTACAGAAAAAAGGTATTCGAGTTGTTATCGCCAACTCCGAAGCTAATGCTGCAGCCATGGCTTCAGGGGCCAAAATGGCGGGACAAAATGTTTTAGTCGCGATGAAGTCCATGGGGCTGCATGTCGCCTCAGATGCTTTGTCGGTTGGTAATTTTGCTAACCCTGGTAATGGTTTATCTGGAGTCGTTGTCGCCGTCGGTGATGATCCATGGTCAATTTCCACGTCCACTCCAGCGGACTCTCGTTATTTATTTAAACACCTCCATATGCCTTTTCTAGAGCCAGCAACTCCTCAAGAGTTGAAAGACTGGATGGCGCGCGCACTTGAACTTTCTCAGAAAACATCGGTTTATACCGGAATCCTTTTGACGACTTTCATGGCCGAAGGCGGAGGCCGAGTAGAAGTGGGCGAGGAGAAAGTTTTAGACTCAACACCCGTTACTCTAGATCCTCGTGAGTTTAAACTTTCCAGCCATGTGATGGTTCCACCAAATTCTCTCCTGGCCGACAAGGAGATGATTCTTAATCGTTTTCCGCAAATTAAAAAAGTTCTGGCAGAGCTGAACATGGATGAGACTTTTGGATCTAAAAGTTCTGAAGTGGGAATTATTTCCGGCGGTGGAGTTTTTGAAACACTCAAGCAGGTGCTAGAAGAGTCAAATCTCATTAATGAAATTCAATTATACAAAGCAGCTTCTTCATACCCGTTCAATGAGCAGCAGCTTCTCCCGTTTCTCAAATCCATTAAACATTTGATCGTAGTGGAAGAAAAACGAGGCTTTCTTGAGGGTGAAATCAAAGAGCTTGTTAGTAAGTTTGGCCTCTCTCTCACAGTCATGGGTAAAGAATTTAAAACGGATCATGGATTCGTTGAAGGTTTTCCCGCTTTCGGTGGTCTTAATTACGAAATCATTTATAAAAAGTTGAATCAGGCAATAGATACACTTGAATGGAACAAATCAGGTGAGATTTGTTTTAATTCTCTGCCCGAGTCAACTCGTCTAGAGGTTCTTCTTCCTAAGAGACTGCCCACTTTTTGTCCGGGTTGCCCACACCGTGAAACCTTGAGCATCATGAAAGATGTGCGGGCCTCACTTGCTGATAAAAATGTTCAACTGATCTCCCACGGGGACGTAGGTTGTTATTCATTATCTTTTTTAGAACCCTTTAAGGAAATGCACGATCTCTCGGCGATGGGGCAGGGCGGATCCCTTGGCGCTGGCACGGATATGTTTACCACCAATCCCTCAGTCGTTTTAATGGGGGACTCTACATTCTTCCACTCAGGTATGGTTTCCATCTCGAACTCTGTTCAGATGGGTCACAATATTACTTATATCCTTCTGGATAACGACAACACCGCCATGACAGGTCATCAAGTGACACCGAGATCTGGCCAATCAGTTGATGGAATTGTTCGCCCTCGTCAGAACATGCTGGATGTCGCGAAATCACTGCAGGTAACTGAAGCTCTTGAGATCAATCCATCTGACCGCTATTTTTATAAAAATCTTTTACTCGAAATGGTTCAAAGACCTGGAGTGAAAATCATTGTTTCAAATAAAGAATGTGGACTCACTTTTCACGGTCGCAAAAAAAGAGATGAGCGTAAACTCTTTGCATCTGGGCAAACTGAGCCTGTGAGAGAATTTTATCAGATCAATACCCTGGCCTGTGAAGACTGCCGGGCCTGTGTGGATATGACGGGATGCCCGGGTCTATCTCAAACCAACGATGCTTACGGCACAAAGGTGATGATTGATCCTCAAATTTGTGTTTCTGATTCTTATTGCACAAAGATTAAGGCATGCCCGAGTTTTGAATTGGTAAAGGTTCACAACTACCATCCCACAAAATATAAAACGACGACCGAAATTAAAAAAGAGTGGAACCTTCCACTTCCTGTTGCTTCAAAGACTTTGCAAGATATTTCTGATGGTAAAGACTTCAGAGCGATCGTTATTGGCGTGGGTGGCTCAGGTGTGACAACGATTTCTCGCGTGATAGCTGAAGCCGCTAGTGAAATGGGCGGAAGAAATGATCTGGATTTTAAATTTGTCGATCAGAAAGGCCTCGCCCAAAGAAATGGCTCTGTCACAAGTCACTTAAGCATTTTCAATAAAGCCAAGTCACAGGGACCAGTTGTTCCACTGGCCTCAGCTGATCTTGTTCTTTCTCCCGATCTTTTAGAAGGATCTCGTGCAGTTGAATTTCTTTCGGCGACGGGAATTCTCATTGTGGACTCTGAATATCAGGTGCCACTTTCGATTCTCCTTGATCGCGGGCTAGATCATGAAGTGATGACTCCTGAAATTATCCATAAAGAATTGGTTTCTAAAATTGGTAAACGCCTCATCATGGCACCTATGAAAAAGATGTGTTTTGATAAGTTTCAGCGTCCGGTCTATGCCTCGGCGATGGTGCTGGGAATTGCCTACCAGGCGGGTAGACTTCCTTTTACATTGGAAGATCTGAATCAGGCCCTCAAGAGTTCTGTTCCTAAAGCTGAAATCACTCCCAACTGGGAGGCTTTCATGATGGGAAGAGAATGGTATGCCGCCAACCAAGAAAATCCGATAGAGATGACTCTCACTACGACTTCTGATCAGTTTGAATTGATAAAACAAAGTGCAGGAATGAGCGCCTATCCTTGGCAATCAAAAGATAAATATGCAAATGTGCTTGTTAGCTATACAAAACTCATGACGGAACATTTTCCTTCCATTCCTAAGTCGTACCTTGCTCAGTATGTTCATGATATTTTGGTTTTCGATCAAGGCCTCTCTCTACCAGCATTCTATCAAAATGCAATTGACATCAAAAAGCTCTACAGCGGGGAGGAGCTTTCAATTGCCCTTAGAACTCTCGCCAAAACTTTTTGGATTAAGGACGAAGTTTTTGTCTCTCACCAAATGATTTCTCCTATGAAACTCCAAGTTGACAAAGAAAAGTATCATGACATGGGATCATCGTTTGAAGTAGTTCACATAAATCGTCCAGCTTTCGACCTCATGGGTAAAAAGATCGAATTCGATTTCTCTCCCAAACCTTGGATGCTCAATATCATGAGACATTTCAGAATCTTGAGAAAACTCATGCCTCAGTGGCACCAGGAAGAAAGAAGAATTTCTGCCTCTATCCGTAAGCAGCTGTTGGAAAAAGCTCAAACATTGAAACATCTTAAAGAACTCGACTCAGTTAAGGGATACCGTGAGATACGTTATGCCCATGCTAAAAAATATTTGGGTGAAAAAGCATGAGCAAAATTGTTGATGCTGTTTCTATTGTGATCACGTGTGGCAATGAGATTTACGCTATCCAGAGACAATACCATCTCAAAGCCTTTCCTGGTTATTGGGCTTTTCCTGGAGGAAAAGTTGAAAAGGGGGATGAATCCCTTTTTATTGAACATCCTCTAACACTTGGAATTGAACGGAAATGTCCAACAAATTGATTACTTGGGCTTGGCCGTAACGCCGGATTTTAATCCCTTTCGTTTTGCGACTCACTTCTACCGATTTCGCTTGAAAGAGAAATGCGCTTTCGTTGTAGATAAAAACGAAGTTCATCTTGCGCACTGGATGAGTTCTGCTGAACTGCTCAAACAATATGACAAGGGATTGGTCCTCGCCGTTCCTCCTGTTATCAAAATTATTACGACCCTTGGAACCAATCCCGATGTGCAAAGTATTCCGGATTTAAATTTTGACTACGATAAGGATAATCACGTTCCTTATATCGAGTCTTTAAAATCCGTCAGACAGCTCATGCCACTTTCAAACACATTACCTCCGGCGACTCGGACCAATTCATTTTTGATTGGCGATAATGGGCCCAAAATTCTGGTGGACCCTTCTCCCAAAGATGAAGACGAATACAGAAAACTCAAAAATACAGCCAAGCTTTTTGGAATCGATAAGATTCTCCTAAGTCATCACCATCCTGATCATCACGAGAGGTCAGTCGAACTGGCCCGAGAGTTTAAAGTTCCCATGATGATGAGTCTCGATACCTGTGACCGATTGACTAAGATCATTCCCGGCTACTTTGAAAGTGTAGACATTGAAATACTTAAAGAGGGCGATGTGATCACTCAATGGTTGGGTCGCAATGTAATCATTCATGAAGTGCCAGGTCATGATGAAGGGCAGATTGCACTTGCTCCAGAGGATATGAGTTGGTTTCTTGCTGGTGATCTCTTTCAGGGAGTAGGAACAGTTGTCATAGGTGACGATGAAGGTGACATGACCAAGTACTTTAATACTCTGGAAAAAGTAATTGCACTCAAGCCGCGCGTCTTGTTTCCTTCTCATGGAATTGGACTCGGCGGGACTAATATCCTGAAAAATACCCTCGAACATCGTCGGATGCGTGAAAAGCAAGTCCTGTCTTTTCAGCAGGAAGGTAAAACTGAAGAAGAGATGCTTGCTATTATGTACGCAGAGGTCGATAAGCGTCTTTGGCCTTTTGCTCTCAAAAATATTCGCAAGCATCTAGAGAAATTGAAAACCGAGAATCTTATCTGACCAAAACCTGATGCCCGTCATATTATATCGTATCCCTGGTGCTAAACTTTAGTTATCAAAGGATCATTATGCAGCCAGAAATTAAGCCAATTAAAAAGTTAATCCCTCAATTAAAAATTGCTGACATGATTTCCATGATTGGTGCAGGCTTGGCCGGTATAGGGATAGGCGCAACGATCTATGAACACCTTGTGGGTGTTGTCCCAGTATTTGTTCTTTTAGGCATGGTTTTGCTTGGGCTGGGCATGTACGGTAAATTTCAAATTGAAAGGGCACATATTGACCCGCCACCTTGGGTCATTCTTATTTTTGGGGCGTGTTGGGTAGGGCTCATGCTTACAGCGTTGTACATCTTGATTGGGCACTATGCGGTGACGATTTAGTTAAGATCTTCTGGCCGATGGTGCCAGAAGATCAACATATTCAATTATTTTGATTTTGTAATACGTACTTTTTGATTATTACCGAAACCAGTCACGCTAACGGCATATACTGCAGTCTTCTTGCCTGTGCCATCGTAATTTGTGAATGAAAGTTCGAAAGACTCACAGATACAACGAGGACGAATTCCATTCTCAGCATACTTATCGGTTATTTTAGTTAGGCTAAAACCTTTTTCTGCAAGCTTTGTTTCAAGTTCAACCACTTCGTTCTGTTCAAGTATGTTCTTAATGGTATCGATGCCAGAAGCAAAAGAGCTCAGAGAGATAAAGAGGGCAAAGAAGAATGTTAATTTTTTCATAGAGGGCTCCTTGGGTTCAATTTATGTTTTAGATCTCCGTCCAGCGTGAGGAAATCCATTTGATTCTTTTTTGATTAAGACTTTGGCCCTGTTCCGTTCGTACTGAGAGGGTTAGCAGAGGATTTGATCCTTCCCACTCGAAATCAATGAGACCGTAATTGTGTTTAAATACAGTGTTGGGGTAAATCGCCCGAAGATAAGGGCGAATCGCAACCGGAGCATTGTGGGTCATTCCGCTCGACATGAATTCGAGTTCGTCTTCTTTGGTGAAGATGCTCGAAAAATGTCTGTCACCAGTCAGGTAGAGGTAGGGCTTTTTACCTGATTTTAGAATTCGCTTCAGGCGTGCTTTTTCGGCAGGATATTCGGCCCATTCTTCCGTATGTATAGTTGCGGGAGTCAGAACAGAAATACTCGAAACAACCAGATGGAGGGAAGCTTTTGAGTTATTTATTTCTTGTTCCAGCCACTTCCACTGAGCTTCTCCCAGTATCGAGCCTGCTTTTGGATTCATAAAATAACGGTTATCAAGCAGGATGATTTTAATTTTTTTTCCTGCCTCGCCAAAGTCATAGCTGGTATAAATGCCTTCTTGTTTTCGGCGCAAAGATTTGAGTGGTTCTTGCAAAAAATCCAGGGCGTACTGTTGGCTTAATTTTTTATCAGCATAATCATTGCCGCCATTGTTTTTTCCGTAATCGTGATCGTCCCAGGTTCCAATGATTGGAGTCACTGCTTTAAAAGACGCATATCCTTCCACTGCATTTTGCTGTTTATAGGCGGCCAGAATTTCGGCAATGCCTTTACCATCGGCATAGACATTGTCTCCTCCCCAGATAAATAGATCAGGGGACTGGCGGGAGAGATCCTGCCAGAGAGGCTGTTTTTTGTCGTGCTTGTTACAAGAGGCAAAGGCCAGGCGTTGAATATTACCTATGGCCTTGAGTTTAAAGCCGTTAGAGTTGGTGCTCTGGGCATAGGCCTGAGGGGCCAGGGTCAACAAACATAACAGGTAGAACTTTTTCATAGGCCATTTGATACGCGGGAATTAGATTGAATGGTAAAAAATCAACTGAAACCCTTACTTTATTTCACGCCATCGTCTGACACTCCTTCGCCAGTGGTAGAGTTCGCATCTTACAACCCGGAGCTAACCGATGCTGCTTAAGTCCCTAGCTTTGCTGATGTCTCTATCTTTGAGTACGGCATACGCCGCGCCTTTTAAGTTACTTGATGAACCCAATCTGCAAGTTCTAGAAGAAGATGAAGAATATAAATGCGACTTTGAGGGCGTTAAGGACCTCAATCTTCCACTCTATCCAGATAAATCCAATTCACCGACATTTAACTTCAAATATCAAATCGTGGGGGACCTGAAGCCAGATGATTTTGTTATTATCTATCTTCCGGGTGGTCCTGGCGGAAGCTCCATCGCTGATTATTCTAATGCCGAGGAAAGAGACTACATGATTAGCACGGCACTTCCGGCCAATGTTCCCTGGATTTTTTTTGATCCACGAACTGTCGGTTGTAACCGAGGGGATGAAAAAAAATTCCCAGATGATTCCTTAACCAGTCAGTACCTGGCAAGTGATGTGTTGGGTGTGATTAGAAATCTTGGGCTAAAAAAATACATCATTCACGGTCACTCCTATGGCTCCCAGTTAGCAACTTTTGTAGCAGGTCAGGCCCTGAAAGAGGGAGCCTCTGTTCCTCACGCACTTTTCCTGAGTGGAGTACTTGGCAGAGGAGAAGCCGACGGCACATTTTCTATCCCGTACAATCTGGGGAAAGAATGGGATTTAATTCGAAATGAAATGTCACCCAAGGCAATACAGATCTTAGAAGAAAAATCCCCGCTCGGATTTGATACGGATACTTGGTCACGCATGATTCAAAGAGGATTGTACCGTGGAAACTATCTCTACGAAGGTAAGCTCAGAAATATCTTAAAAGAGGAGCTAGCCGCTCTCAATTCGGATACTCCTTCCGAATTAGATCCACTGTTAGAAACACTTAAGTCTTACGCCCGAGGTGAGGGGCGTGGTGATTACAGTCATCGCCTCTTTAATAAAGTTGATTGCCATGAATTCTCTCCTGCTGATGGGGGCGCCATCTTCTCTGAGGGAAGAATGATACTGGATCCAGAAGACACGACCTGTGCCAATGATCCCTATGATCGTCCGTATGATTCTGCCACTCTTTTAACTGAGGCCCCGATCTATTACATCGCTGGTGAGAATGATCCAGCGGCTCCATATCTTGGAGCATACTATCACTTTGAACATCAACAGATGGCACGTCGTAATTTTGTTAAAGTTCCTGGTGGTGGTCATAACAAGGTGGGACTAATATTTCCGGATTGTAAGGATGAAATCTGGGCAGCTGTTTTTGATAAAAAAGATTTAACGGATGTTCTGACAAATTGTGATGCTGAAGTCGAGTTGATGATTCGATAATTTATTTTCCCCACATTTTGAATATGGGGAAAATAATAAAAAGATTAGTTCAAATGTGTCTGATGAATATAAAGACGGAAGATTTTGTCTTTAGTTCTACGGATAGAAAAATTCCCAGTGTCTTTTTGCTCGATCAGGAACTGGTAATAATCAGGGCGAGTATCAGCAATCTCTAAAACTGATTTACCTTCGAACTCACCGAAATCAATCACAACGCGATCTTCTTCAATAATACCAGTTAGTGGACTTTGCTCCTGGGCCATGATTCCCTCCTTGGAATGCTAGGACAAGTTTAAATGTCTTTGTACTTTGATTTTGAATGATTTGAGAACGCTTTGAAAAGCTTAGTTTTTGAAAAACTGTTTTAAAAAAATAACCAAGGCCTTAAATTCCTGAGGGTATTCATCAGCCATCATTCTTTTAATCACTTCCAACGACTGGTAGAGGGAGAGATCCTTCCGGTAGGGGCGAGAATTGGTCATCGCCACCATAATATCAAACACGGCTACTAAGGTACTCTCGAGTCCCATAATCATTTCATTTTCGGAATCTGCTTTGTGGTCTTTATCCAATAAGTTTTTAATTCGATCGTTTAAGAAGTGATGATGTTTGATGATATTTAAGTAGTTTTTCGAAAGGGGAATTCTTCCTTCGAGAAGATCAAAAGAAAAATCAGCGTGACTTGCAAATAAGTCTCTATCCTTTTTTGTCAGTGTCTTTTCATCATATTTCATTTCTGGAATCAATGAAATTCCAATGTCTTTGAGGTAACTGGCGAGAAATAAATTCTCTACCTCTTTGTCATGAAAAAGATGTATCGACTGAAGAAATGATAAGAGAAGTATGGAGCAGAGCATAGGCTGAGCGACAGTAAAATGAAAATTTTCACTGGCAAGACTTTGGAAAAAGTAAGACTGATGTTTCTTATTTTCCATGAGGAATTTAGTGAGATTCTGGGAGCTTTGAAATTGCAGCATCAGTAGCTCATCACTGTGAGGATTCTGGTAGAGTCCACTCATATTCAGGGACAGAAGTTTGATATCTTTTGTTCCATTCTCTAAAGGATCACCTACTGATAGTGATCTCGTAATTTTTATCAGGGCAGTTTCTAGATTTTTTTTAATCAGATCCAAATCTTCACGGTAAACATAGACTTGTTTGTGAAGATTTTTGATAAGCCCGTTGATCTGATCTTTATTTGGGATTGCTCCCTCCGGTATGACGGGCAAAAAGACACCATCTTTGAATATGTAAACCGGGTGTTTTAGTTTTCGCGCAAGGTAGAGTTCCCCCACAAGAACAGGCCTGAGCTTGAGTGATAGCTTGTGATGATCGCTAAAAGAACTAATTGAATTAAGGGACATTCTCCAGACCTCTGGTTCGATTGTACCGCAAAAAGAGATCTGGAGAGTGAAAATTACAAGTTATTAATATGCTGAGAGAGGAAGGCCTTGAAAGAGTGACCATTGGCCTCCATCATCTTGGGAAACATCGAAATGGGGGTGAGGCCCGGAAAGGTGTTTATTTCATTCAAATAAATCTCCTCTCCATCCAGAAAAAAATCAATTCGTGAGAGGTGGCGAAGTTTCAGGCCATGGTAAAGCCTAGTGGAATACTCAGCAATTATTTTAAGGACCGCAGGGGACAAGTTCTTGGCCTTGGTCTCGGTAGTTGTCAGGCTTGCTTGTGAATATTTTTCTTCGAAGGAATAAAACTTTGAGGGGCACACAATTTCACCAGGGTAAGAAACTTGGAGCTTTCCATCATATTCATAGACGGAAACTTCGATTTCTCGAGGGAACATTCTTTTCTCAATAAGAACAAAAGGAGAAAGAGTAAAGGCTTCTTTGATGACTGCTAAAGCATCCTTGTTTTTCTCAACTAAGTAACACCCAACTGAAGACCCTTGATTGGAAGCCTTAATGACGACATCACCATGAAGGGCGTGGAAAGCTTTCGCCTTAGCCAGATTTTCTTCAGAGAGGTCATATAAAAAGAAGTAAGGAGTGTTTGCCACGCCTAAAGCAGTTGCCCAAAGCTTGGTGGTAATCTTATTGAAACACATTTTGCTCGTTTCAGAATTACATCCCAGGTAGGGCAGTCCGATCATTTCAAAATAAGACTGTATATCTCCTGTTTCTCCCGGGTATCCATGGATACAAGGAATCGCAAAATCAAATTTCTTGGCATCAAGAACGAACTTATTTCCTGATTCATCAATCCATTCACCAGATTTTTTAATTTCCACCGTTGTGAGGTTTACTTCAGGAATAGTACTTAAGCATTCTCTGATATGCTTAACCGACACCAGTGAAACATCATGTTCAGTACTGCCGCCGCCACACAGGAGAAGGACGTTCTTCTTTGACATCTATACCTCGCGAAGTGGCGCCGGGACTTTTTCCAGATCAAGAGTAGTGAATGTTTCAAAGAGTTGTGCCACAGGCATCACTTCAGATTTCATCTCACCATATTTTCTCACGGCCACACTTTCCGCCGCTATTTCCTGATCACCCAGAACTAGCATGAATGGAATTTTTCCTGTTTGTGCCTGACGAGTTTTAAGCCCCATAGACTCATTTCTGTCATCGACGCGAACCCTGAAGCCCTTAGACTTGAGTTGTTTGGCCAGTTTTTGGGCCGCTTCCAGATGAAGTTCATTTTTAATGGGAACAATCACTGCTTGCTCCGGACTTAACCAGAATGGGAAAGCTCCTGCCACGTGCTCAAGGTAAACACCAATGAAACGCTCAAGAGAACCAAGGAGGGCACGGTGAATAACTACAGGTCTTTCCATTTCACCATTTTGGTTGGTGAACTTAAGGTCAAAACGCTCAGGCAATTGGAAATCCAATTGGATTGTTCCAAGCTGATGAAATCTTCCAAGCGCATCGGCCACCTGAATATCAATTTTAGGTCCGTAGAAGGCTCCATCACCTTCGTTAACGAAATAGTCTTTTCCGGAAGCATCAAGAGCAGCTTTGAGTGCTTTCTCAGCATTATCCCAAGTCTCGTCACTTCCGACTCGCATTTCAGGTCGAGTAGAAAGTCCGATTTTGATTTTTTTAAATCCAAAATGCTCGTAACCGAGAAAGAACATCTGCATTAGAGTTTTGATTTCATCCTGAATACCCTCAGTTTGAATGAAAATATGGGCATCATCCTGGCAGAAAGTACGAACACGAGTCAAACCTGCCACCACGCCAGATTTCTCATAACGGTGAAGTCGTCCGAAATCCGCAAAACGCAGAGGGAGATCACGGTATGAATAGCGGTGGTGAGAGAACATCAACATGTGACAAGGACAGTTCATTGGCTTAAGTGCGAACTCCCTCTCATCAATCTGAGTAAAATACATGTTCTCTTTATATTTTTCGTAGTGACCAGATGTATGCCAAAGATCCACATCCAGAATTTGTGGAGTAATGACTTCTTGGTAATCGTATTGTTTATAAATCCGGCGCATGAAATCTACCAGACCATTATAAACCAACGCACCTTTAGGCATAAAGAATGGAGAAGCTGGGGCAACTGGATCAAAGATAAAAAGTTCAAGCTCTTTGCCCAGTTTTCTGTGATCGCGTTTTTTGGCCTCTTCCAGCTGAGTCAGATATTCGCGAAGCTCTTCTTTCGAGCTGAAGCAAGCAGCATAAATACGCTGGAGCATAGGGCGGCCAACATCTCCACGCCAGTAAGCTCCCGCAGTATGCATAAGTTTAAACCAGAACGTAAGTTCGGAAGTCTTTTCTACGTGAGGCCCAGTACATAAATCGAAGAAGGCGTCGCCCTGAGTGTAATAGCTGATCGTTTCGCCATCAGGGATATCTTTAATGAGTTCGCATTTCAGGTTTTGTCCGCGTTCAGCAAAAATCTTCAATGCCTCGGCACGAGAAACTTCATGACGAACAATAGGAAGATTACGCTTGATGATTTCTTTCATCTTTTCTTCAATCTGCTTTAGATTCTCATCCGTCAGCTTCGCATTCATCTCAATGTCGTAATAGAAACCATTTTCAATGGTTGGGCCAATTCCAAGCTGAACTGAATCATTAGGAAAAAGTTCCATGATTGCTTGGGCCATTAGGTGGGCCGTTGAATGCCTTAAAGTGTCTAGATCGTACTTGGCCATGAGTCTCCTTACAAAGATGCGTTCTGTCTGGTGCAAAACACTTTAGCAACGGGACCCCGTTTAATCAACGAGTTAGAATGGTTGGTTTGGGTGTTTGTAGCAGTGTAAGAAATGTTGTCTTACACCTCAAACTTTCGTTCTGATTATATGGGGTCAAATGGAGTCCATAGGGTTAGTCTTACACTCCTTAACTTGCCGGAATTATTTAACTTAGGGTGAATTCCGGAGCAAGTCTAACAAGAATCTTGCTTTTTTACTCAGGATGAGGTTTAACACCCGCACTATGAAACTGTAAGAATGATTTCTTACGCCATTCAGGAGGCCTTAATATGGACACCATTCAAACCCCATCAATTGAAACGTTGATGAGTAGAGCTTTGGTGGATCTCAACAAAGATGACAAGTTTTTGGCCCACCTGCCAATTGATTCCATCCGAATTCAAGGGCAAGGTCATTATCGTCTGGCAAAAATCTATTACGATAAAGCTGACTTTGAAAAAGCTGAAGAGTATTTCATCAATGCTCTTAAGTGTACTGAGCTTCCTCAGGATGCTTTTGTTATCTTCAAAATTTACGGCTTCTTGATTCGAATTTATTCAGAAAGTCTGAACGAGCAGGATGCCAACAAATATATCCAACTTTCGAGCGACCTTTTAGACCAGATCGTCTCTACACTTCCTTCTCTTAATGCCGAATACTTTTATAATGCAGCCGTGGTTAACACTTATAAGGGTGAGTTCGCGGACGCCAATAAGAATTTTCACCAGGCCTACCGTAAGGCCCAGACTGAAAATGAGCCTGAGCTTATGGCCAAGTCGCTTTATGCGATGGCAACCAATGCTTGTCAGATGAAAAACTTCCAGGACGCTCTCCTTCATTTAGGTCAATTAAATGAACTTCTGAATATCCTGAAAAAAGGCTATCTCAAAGGAAGTATGCACCTGCTTTGGGGTAACGCTCTGAGAGAGTTAGGATCATATGCTGAGTCTTTACCTCACTATGACCTTGCGATGAAACTGCTCCATTCTAAGCGTTGTTGGAATATGCATCACTACGTTCTTTTGAACAAAGGTGTTGCTCTTAAAAAAATGGGCGAGTTCTCTAAGGCCCTTATCCTTTTTGGAATTGCTCAAAACTCTTTGGATGAAGAATACTTCAAGCGCCTTCAGCAGCTCATTTTGATGGAAGTTGAAGATGTGAACGATTCATCTGTGGATCTCTATCTTGACCGTCATAACCGAGTGATTCACGAGAAAGCTCTGGGTGTTATTGATTTCAAACACCGTTTTGTGCTTCTAGAGATCCTTTTCCTCTTGGCGCAAACTCCTGGAACTTACTATAATAAAGAAGACCTCGCTAAAATGATCTGGAAAGATGAGTACAATCCTCTTATCCATGACAAGCTGATCTATACAAGTATCAGCCGACTAAGGAAGTTGATTGAGCCTAAAGGAATCAAACGCCAGTATATTCTCCGCGGAAAAGATGGATACACCTTCAATCCGAGAGTTAATGCACGTTTTCACAAAGAAAATGAAGTTGTTAAGCAGAGAAATATTGGGAATATCGAAATTTCTTCTCCCGTTTAATCTTTTATTAATCGGAGGACTCCATGCTCAAGAGCTGGTTTCCTCCGATCGCTTTCTCATCAAAATCCTCGACAGCGTTGTCACTGTTCAAGATGTTAACTACCAACTCCGAAATCTCAAGGCCCTTGATTGCATTTATGAGGATTCTCTTGTCGTTTCCTACTTTGAAAAAAAGTTTTTAACTGAACTCAGTAGCTTCGTTACTAATTTTCCTGAAAAAGATGAAGACGTTATTAAGTTTCTCCATGCCAATCCTAATATGCTCAAAAAAATTAGGAACTTTTTTAAAATGCTCCGTTATTCGGAAGATCAGAATAAAAAAGTCTCAGTAGAGCTCTCCAAACTCATTCGCGAGGGAACGAGAGAGAATAACTGCCAAAAGAGCATTTTGCATAAAGACTCATTAAAAACCAATTTCAAGAGCCTGATTGAAATGGAGCTTTATCTGCGCTCTCGCTACGAAGGTCAGCTCCGAAGCCATAAGAGAAATTTCGACTTTATTCGACCTTCCATTGACCTGTTCATTGATTCTTTGGATAAGCAGCTGACTCATGAATACTTCTGGTAAACTGTTTCGGCTTAACCCCGGGCATGCAGAATTTGGTCACGTTTTGGATCTGGACCAGACTCAATTCCCGCGACCTTGGTCTCAGCATGACTGGATTGGCCTCAATTGGGATCATCATATCCTTTTAGGCTGGAAGCCAGCGGACCAGCTGGAGGGCATGGCACTCTTTGGGTTGGCGCCCGGTGATGAAACGGCGCATCTATTAAAGATATGTGTGGAGTCCAAGTTGAGGGGGACGGGAGCTGCGGCCAATTTTTGGAAGAGTTGCCAGGAATTTCTAAGACTGCAGGGCGTGACAGGGGTCTACCTTGAAGTGGAATCCTCCAATCAGCGGGCGATCGGATTTTACCGAAAGCTGGGTTTTGCGACCTTAAGGACCATTAAAGGGTACTATTCTGACGGAACTGATGCGATGACCATGCAAATGACTACTTGAGTCTGAAATGCTTTAAAATTGCTCTTTCGATTTGATTTTGTTACATATGTGTCCTGTTTTCAGATTTCGGTGGTGATGTGAGGGTGGTTTTTTTCCATCCTTTTTTATTTTACGGGTACTTTTTTAATGGATATCCAGCAAGAGCGGATTGGTTTTGAAAAAAAGTTTTATCTTCTTTGTGAACCTGTGGTTCAGGAAGCGGGATATCGTTTGTACGACCTTGAGTATGTCACCTCTCAAAAAATCCTAAGACTATATATCCAGGACCCTAGAACTGGTTCAGCGGTGATCGAAGATTGTATTAAAGTTGATCATGCTTTGACTGAGCCATTTGAAAAAGAAACCTGGATACCGGAAGAAATTGTTCTTGAGGTTTCTTCTCCTGGCATCTACCGCAATGTCATGAGCCTTGAGCATTTCAAGATGAGCATTGGTGAAATTGTGGCGGTCGTGATTACCGGGCAGTTATCTGAAGAGCAGACCCTAGGTTCGCCTAAAGGTCTGAATCTTAAAAGTGACAAAAAATTTCGTGGCAAGCTCATAGAGGCAAACCAGGATGAATATGTGATTGAAGTTAAAGGCTTCAATCTAAAGTTAAATTACAAACAGACTAAAAAAGTTAATTTAGATCCCGATTTAAAATCGGTTAGAGAGTAAGGAGAGACCCTGTGAACTTTTCAGAATTAGGTCGAGTTATTGAGCAACTAGGTAAAGACCGCGGGATTAAAAAAGAATTTATCGTGGGCGCAATTGAACAAGCATTCCTTGTAACTGCTCGTAAAAAATTCGGAATCCAAGGTGAATACGAAGCTCGCTACAACGAAAACGATGGCGAAGTTGAAATTTTTCAATATAAAAACGTTGTTGAGAAAGTTCGTGACGGTATTGTTGAGATTGATTTCGATTCAGCTAAGAAACTTGATGAAGATTGTGAAGTTGGAGATCAACTAGGTCTTAAAATCGAAAACCCTGGTTTTTCTCGCGTAGATATTCAGACTGCAAAACAAATTATTTTCCAAAAAGTTCGTGATGCTGAGAGAGATATTCTTTTTGCAGAATTCAAACACCGTGAAGGTGACCTGGTTACAGGTATTGCTCGCCGTTTCGAGAAAGGTAACGTTGTTATCGATCTTGGTAAGTCAGATGCGATCCTTCCTAAAAAAGAAATCATCTTTGGTGAATCATTCAAGCCTGGTGACAGAATTCAAGCCTATTTGTCAGACGTAATTATGACAAACCGTGGACCTGAAATTCGTTTAACTCGTACTTCTCCAATGTTCCTCGTGAAATTGTTTGAAGTTGAGGTTCCAGAGATCGCTGATGGTACAATTGAAGTTAAAGCGGCAGCACGTGAGCCGGGATACAGAGCAAAAATCGCGGTGATGACTCAAGATAGAGACATCGATCCTGTTGGTGCTTGCGTTGGTATGAAAGGTTCAAGAGTTCAGAACATCGTGAATGAACTTCAGGGTGAGAAAATTGATATCGTTCGTTGGAATGATGACACAGAAACTTTCGCAAGAGCTGCATTGGCCCCTGCTGAAATTCAGTCAGTTTCTTTAAACCACGGTGACCATACTCTCGACGTAATTGTTGAAGATGATCAGTTGTCTCTGGCCATTGGTAAGAGAGGACAAAACGTTCGTTTAGCGGCGATGCTTACTGGCTGGAAAATAAATATTATCTCTAAAGCTAAGCTTCAAGAGCGCGTTAAACTTGCGGTTGAGAATCTGGTACAACTTTCGAACATCTCTGAAGCAACTGCACAGGTACTTGTTCAGAAAGGTGTTATGTCGATTGTTGATTTAAGTGCTTCGACACCAGAAGATATTGCTCGCTACCTTGGTAAATCAGCTGCTGATGCTAAGACGATGATTGAGACAGCTGCTGCTGCACTTGAAGATGAAAATATTAAATCTGACCTTGATGAGAATGCTGAAATCATATCAGCTTCAGCTGTTCCGCATCAGTCTGGCTTTAAGAGATCTGAAAGAGCTGAATCTAGTTCTGCAACACCTGGTAGTAAAAAAGAAGTTGGCGGAGATAAGTTTTCTGAGGCTGAAAGACGCCTTCGTGAAGAACTTGCTGCCTTTAAATTGAAATAATTAATTGGTTCTAGGAATCGGAGTAACTAATGGCAAAAAAAGTTTACGAACTTGCCACTGAAATTGGAGTAGGCGCTATCGACTTAGTCGAGAAGCTGAAGACTATGGGCTTTAATGTGAGAAATCATATGGCAAGTCTTACTGACGAAGAAGTCATTAAGGCCAAGGCTGCATATGAGACACCACAGAAATCATCCGGAGTCGCGAAAAAAGCTGTCGTGAGAAAGGTTATCAAGAAAGAGGCTGCAGCTGAAGAAGCTGCTCCTGTGAAGGAAGAACCTGCTCCTGTAGTTGAAGAAGCGCCGACAGAAATTGTCCAGGCAGCACCTCAAGTTGTAGCTGCACCAGCACCTGCAGCACCTGCAGAAAAGCAGTACATAGACGATAAGCCTAAGGGCTTAACTATCGTTAAGAGAAAAACTAAAGCTCAGAAAGAAGAAGAAGATAAAAAAGCCCAGGATGCTAAGGACGAAGCCGCTGCGTATGCAGCTGCTCAGGCCAGTATTCCTAAGGACGATGGTCCGGCACCGGCTTCTTCTTATAATACTTCAAGAAATGCTCCTGGTAAGAAGGAATATTTTGAAGAGAAGAGACACACTTTTACTCCGATCTTCACTCCTGAAGCTAAGAAGAAAGAAGAAACTCCTGAGAAAAAAGCCCAGGATGCTCGTCTCTTGCCTCGTCGTCCAGTAGATGAAACTGCTGACATGACTGAGGAAGAAAAAGACAAGAAGCGCATGGGTGACCTTGCAGCTGCTATGGGTAAAAAAGCTGGAACAGGTAAAAAAGATCTAACCGTTATTCGTGCGGATGAAGAACTGAAGTTTGCTTCTCAGTTAGTTGGTAAAACAATCTATATACCTGCTAAAAAGAAGAAACTTTACTCTGGTCCAACTCAGAGAACTTTGATCACTGAAGTTAAAGATTCTAAACGTATCGTGACTATCAATGGTGTTACGACGGCTGAAGAACTTGCTCACAAACTCAGTCAGAAATTTGAAGCTTTCGCTAATAAGATGCTTGAAATCAATCTTCTTGTTCGCGCTGACGACTATATCGGTGTGAAGCTCGCCAACGAAATCGCTGCTCTTTATAACTACAGAGTCGAGGACAAAGCCTTCAGTGAAGAAGCTGTTCTTAATAAAGTAGAAGGTGAAGATAAGTCAGGTTTCCCAACTCGTAGCCCGATCATCACGATCATGGGTCACGTAGATCATGGTAAAACATCACTTCTAGATTATATTCGTAAAGCTAAAGTAGCCTCTGGTGAAGCTGGTGGAATTACTCAGCACATCGGCGCTTATTCAGTGCAAACTGAAAAAGGTACTCTTACTTTCTTGGATACTCCAGGTCACGCCGCTTTCGGAGCGATGAGACAGCGTGGAGCGAACGTAACAGATATCGTGGTTCTGGTTGTTGCTGCTGATGATGGTGTTATGCCTCAGACAGTAGAATCAATTAAATTTTGTAAGAATGCTGGTGTACCAGTCATTGTTGCCGTAAACAAAATTGATAAGCCAGGTGCCAATCCAGATAGAGTTAAGCAAGGGCTAGTTGAGCACGGCTTACTCGCAGAAGACTGGGGTGGTGAAACTCAATTCGTTCCTTTGTCAGCTTTGACTGGTGAAGGTGTTGATAATCTTCTTGAGGCCATTGGTCTTCAAGCGGAAATCATGGAACTTCGTGAAGACCCTAAAGGTCCGGCTGAAGGTATCGTTATCGAATCTAAAATTGAAGTTGGACGTGGTCCAGTTGCTACAATTTTAATTCAAAAAGGAACACTCAATAAGGGTGACGCTATCGTTGTGGGTGAAACATCCGGACGTGCCAGATCTCTTATGGATTTTTCTGGAAAGTTGCTTAACTCTGCAGGCCCTTCTACACCTGTGCAAATCCTTGGTTTGGAACTCGTTCCTAGTCCGGGTGATATTGTGAACGTTGTTAAAAATGAACGTGAAGCCACTAAGATTGTTGAAAACAGAATCAACGAACGTAAAGAAATGGCCAACGCTTCAGTTGAAGTCAAAAAAGTTAGCCTTGAAGATTTCTTCGCAACAGCTCAGAACAACTCTGAAATTGAGAAGAAAGTTCTCAAACTTATTGTTCGCTCTGATGTTCAGGGATCTTACGAAGCGATCAAGACAGCTGTACAACAACTCGGAAACAGCGAAGTTTCGGTTGAGGTTATCGCTGGCGGTGTTGGTGCGATCACTGATAACGATGTAAACCTTGCTGCTTCTACGAAAGCTTTCATCATGGGTT
>JAIFLR010000061.1 GCA_020048985.1 Halobacteriovorax sp.
TATGCAGCTCCTCAAACAGGGCGCGGTCGTTTTCCGAGTGGTATGGGGCCTGGATATAGACCGTCAAATCATCAACATCAACCAGCTCAGGAGGTACGCCTTCTTGATAGATTTCCTGCACTTCAAATGAGTTTAAAAAGGCTTTAATCTCTTTAATTTTCTCCACCAGCTTTAAATCTCTAAAGGCAACCTTTTGAGAGGCAAAAGAATATTCTTTGGGAGCTTCCGTGTGGCGAAAAAAACGTAACCATTGGAAGATTTTCTTGAACACTTCTTCATCCTCAGCAGTAAGATTTTCCAGCGCCAATTCCGAGTTTCTATCCCTTAAAAAAGCTTCACATTCCCGTAAGGTTAATTTTTCCAAAAGTGCCAAAGGTCGTCCCTTTAAAAGACCGGCAAGTGCCTCTAGAATAACTTGTATGTGATCTTGAAACGTTCCAGCAAATGACAAATTTTTGACGTTTTGACCTTCTAGCTCAATATTTGCCCATAAACTTAAAATGTCACTCGGGTACTTTCTCATTTTAGGAAGCTGGGACTGATCGATGGCACGTGGTTTTGTGAGCAGCTCTTGAGCTCGTTTGGACTTAATAACAACCACACTCCCTCCTAGGAATTAAAAGATTTAAGAGCTAAGATAGCTTAAAGAGAAAGTGAATATAAAGGAAAAAAAGCCCCTGATGAAACTTCCTATTTCCCTAGAAAATTTTAAAGAATGGACTCTGGTTGGACCCATGGGCCCAATAGTTCCGGAGCCACTTGTCGCCCATCCATTACTTTGCGTCGACGGTGGAGCGCATTTTTGCTCCAACATGGACATATGGGTCGGTGATGGTGACTCTTATCAAGAAATCGTGAAGTGCGAAAATATATTTCAATTTCCTCCTCAGAAGGCAGCCTCAGATTTGTCATTGGCGCTTAGTTTTTTTGAAAGCTCGGGACCGGTGGTTCTGCATTGTTGGGGATTTTTAGGGGGCAGAAGAGATCATGAGCTCTTCAATTTTGGGGAAGTTTTGCGATTCCTTGAAAAAAGCCCTGGGTCACAAGTTTTCTTTTACCAGGCAGATGGAGCGGTTTCTCTGACGTGTGTCGGCACCGGTGAATGGCAAATCAATTATAAAGGGACCTTCTCTTTGGCCAGTATAAAGAGTGTTAGAATTAAATTATTAGGCTCTTGCCTTTATCCGCTTGAGAATGAAACGGATCTCCATCCCCTTTCGAGCCTAGGCCTCTCAAACATAGGCCAGGGACAGTTTACGTTGACAAACCTAGGGCCGGTAATGATCTTTTTTTCGGAGTTAAATTAATGCGCGCAGGTTATTTAGATTCACTCCGTGGAATGGCAGTTATCTGGATGATAATCTTCCATCTTTGTTATGACATGAAAATGTTAGGGATGCTGGATTGGGATTTCTCTCAAGGCTTCTGGTACGCCTTTCCCCGTGTCATTGCTTTTACTTTTTTATTTTGTGTTGGGGCCTCGCTCAATTTTACCCATACTCCGGCCATCAATTGGAAAAGTTTAGGAAAAAGATCCTTTAAGCTCGGCCTTTCGGCAATAGCAGTGAGTATCGGAACTTATTTTATCTTCCCCACTCAGTGGGTCTTTTTTGGCACACTTCAATGCATCTTGGTTGGGTCAATTTTAGGCGCCCTTTTGGTGAACCATAGGAAACTGGCGTTCATCATCATGATAGTCATTATGTTTCTGCAATACGTAGCAGGTTATGACATCAAATGGGTCTCTTCCATAGTCCAAAGACCCTCAATGGATTTTATTCCCATTTATCCATGGTTTTGGGCCGTTCTTTTAGGAATTCTGAGTGGTCAACATCTGTCAAAAACTAGACAGCTAGGAAGCCTTGAGGCGCCACGTTTTTTAAAGTTCCTAGGCACCCATTCCCTGAAGATATATTTGCTCCATCAGCCCGTGATTTATGGGACGCTATGGGTAATAAGTAGTGTCATCTAGTTCTTGTTGGACTGTATAATTCATGAGAAATTGATGTCCATCTATGGACACAATTATTCACTATTATCGCAAGATAGAACAATTTTTCGGCAACCTTAAATTCGCTGTCGTTATAATCACCTTATTCGCCATTTTTCTTGGTTACGGAACCTTCATGGAGTCCTACCACGGAACTGAGTACGCCAATCGACTCGTTTATAAGTCGATCATCTTCATGGGCATCCAATTCTGCATGTTCCTCTCTATATTTTTTGCAACTATGATCAGGCTTCCGCCTCGTAAGCATTTGTATGGATTTTATGTCATTCACGCGGGCCTTATTATCCTTTTTCTGGGCTCTTTCATCACTTATCAATCGGGCATTGATGGCTCACTCACTTTGGCACCTAATCAGGCCAGTCGCCAGATTCAACTTTCAGAAGATGAGTTTAAAATTCAATTTCCTGCAAAAGGAAAAGAAGTCACAATTGATCTGCCATTTAGTGCAGGGCCTAAAGATCTCAACATTGAATATGAAGGAATAAAACTAAAAACATTCCTGCCATTTTCAAAAAATGAAATGAGCTGGATCCCGGTCAAGATTCAAGACGAAACTCAAACAACCTCACGTTATCGAATCTTTAATGATAATTTTGGCGAGTTTATTACCCTAAGCCTTCATCCAAAATCAGATTTTAACAACACACTTCAACTTGGCCCTTTAAATGTGCACTACATGCCATCAAATCTATCGGCCTGTTTTGTCTCTAACACCCCGGATGGTCTGATCATTTGGAATGGGGAGAGCTCTGAATGCATTTCTCCTCAACCGGCCGGGATCAAAAAGAAAAAGCATACAAACGGAAAAATCATCGCTGAAGTTGATTTCTTAGGGCAAAAAATTCTTTTTATGCCAGAGATGTCTCCGCTACCGCTAGATGCGAAATTCGAACTTAATGAAAAATCACCCTTTCGAGTTTTCAGTAAAAAGCTATTTGAAAAAAATCCTCACCTTTTTCTCTTCGGAAAACATGTGGCTTTTTACAACAAGAGTACATCGTTATGGGAAGGGCATCCTGTAGAGATTGATCAGCAAGTCGCCCTTCCATGGATGGGATTCAAAGTAAGACTTTTGGAGCACAAAGCTGACGCTTACGCCACCATGACCCCGACCTATGTAAAACCGATTCAAGAGAATTCACAGGTAATCGAGGGCAACATGAAGGCCCTTGAGGTAGAAATTGAAGGTGAGAATTTCTGGGTCACCTCTATGGAGCCAAGTGCTTACAACCAAGCTGATGAACGAATCCGTTTTGAAATTGGCAAAAAGATCATCACTCTTCCTTACGAGCTGGTGCTTGACCAATTTAAGATGGATACCGACCCTGGAACCTCAACTCCGGCAAGTTTTGAGAGTTATGTGACTCTGTTTAAAGGCAACAAAGGCTCGAGTAAACATCATATCTTCATGAATAATCCCCTCAAACATGAAAACTTCACTTTTTATCAAGCTTCATATTTTCAAACACAAGCAGGGCCATACGGCAGTGTTTTAAGTGTAAATTTCGATCCGGGACGTCCGTGGAAATATCTGGGCTCCCTACTTTTAGTTTTGGGCTCTATTTGGCATTACTTTTTGAGACGAAAACATCTCGCAAAACCTGGAGCAAAAAATGGGTAAGTTAATTACCATCATAACTTTTTTCCTATCATTTAGTGCATTTGCACAAATGAACTTCTGCACGAGCGAACTGGAGACTTTTCCCACTCGTTCTGGCGGCAGGATCAAACCCCTCTATGTCCTGGCGACAGACACTATCAAATTCATCACAGGCGAATCAAAAGTAGAGGAACTCTCTGCCACTGAAGCCTTTTGTAAACTCTCCCTTAAAGCTTTTGGCATGCCGCTGGAATTACCAGTCAAAGTGAGAGTTGATCATGTAGAAGTCAAAAAACTTCTTGGCATCAATGACGGAGAACACTCGATTGCAGTTAACGAAGCCTTGGCGAAAGTTGGTCTCCTTGAAACGGAGATTGCAAAACTTAAAGAGAACAATAGCTACAAAAAAGAACTCAATAAAGTGAAACAACGTCTGGATGCTTACCAGGCGATAATCGAGGCGAGGCTTTGGACTGTTCCAGAAAAGAAAGGTGAGGACATTGAGTTTATTTCTTTAGGTGAGTTTTTAACTGAAACAAAAATTGCAGCAATTAGGGAAAAATCTGACAACCCAGTCAATTACTTATTCGCTGAGGCCAAAGAGAATTTCCTGAAGGCCAAGGGTGATGATTATCTCCTGGAGCTTCGTTATTATAAGATGAATCTCTTTATGTGGGCGATGCTCACAACTATTCTCGCTATCTTCCTATTGGTCGCGATGAAAATTAAATGGCCGGGAGCGATTTTGGTCGCAGCAACAATAGCTCTCGAAATAACTGCCGTTACCATCCGAGTGATGATTTCTGGAAGAGGCCCAGTTACTAATATGTATGAAACGGTGATGTTTGCTGGTCTTGGGGCCCTTGTCATCGGTTGTATCATAACCCTTTACCGTAAAGAAGTTGCCTTTGTGATTGCTGGGCTTTGTTTCAATATCCTTACGCTAATGATGATGAAGTTTGCTAACGGCATGTTAGACGAGGGTATATCCCCTCTGGTTCCAGTCCTACGAGACAATTTCTGGCTTTCAACTCACGTAACCACTGTGATTCTCTCTTATGCAGCTCTTGCTCTTTCTTGGCTTATTGCCAACGGACTCATGATTCGTGATCGCTTCTTTAAAGTTTCCAGTGCTGAATATCGCTATGGCGTTGACCTGATTTATAGTTGTATTAAATTTGGGGTAGTTCTTTTAGCTGCAGGAATTATTCTTGGTGGCGTTTGGGCCGACTATTCTTGGGGAAGATTCTGGGGATGGGATCCAAAAGAAACGTGGTCCCTTATCGTTCTTATGGTCTATATCGCCATTCTCCATGGTAAATCCACTTCATGGATTCCACCGCAGAGATTTGTGCCATTGGTTGCAGGTGCCTTCATGACTGTGATGATGGCATGGTTTGGAGTTAACTACATTCTGGCCTCAGGGCTTCATTCATATGGATTCTCTGAAGGTGGGGCGGTATTTCTGGGCTCATTTTTTGCCATCCAAATAGCTGTCTTGATTCTAGGGACTGTGAAGAGAAAAACTGCGTGATTGGCGAGCTTGAAGTCGTTGTAAATGAACCATTTCAAGCGAGTCTAATAAAGCATCTATTCACCAATAAAGAAGACCTAAAACTCGCCTCCCCCAAATCTACGTTTCCTTTTTGTGAGGATGAATGGGAGGCCTTATTTGCCCAAGATCCCGAAAATTCTTCACTTTTGTTTAAGATCCATGATCAAGTCATAGGCCACATCGCGTTTTTACCCAAAGATGAAGACCTTTATCTTTGTTACGTGATTCTTTTGCCGGAATTCAGAAGTAAACAAGTTGCCGAGAAAATGATGACTGAGGCAGAAGAATTTTGCCGACTCAATTACCCACACTTTGAGCTTCATCTGAATGTAAAAAAAGATAATCTGCGAGCAATAAGACTCTACCTCAAACTGGGTTATGAGACCTATGCCGAGCAGGAAGAGAATTTTAAAATGAAAAAGAAGCTCCGTTATTGATCACAGGCCTCTTCAGATATTTTATAAGAGCGCCCTAGAAGACCCAGGAGTTTGCGGCCACCACTTACAATGTTTCCCTTAGCATCCTTAAGGGAAACAACAACATTCAGGTGATGCATATTTTTATTTGGACGATCGATTTCAATGATCACTTCCAGGGCGTCACCTCTGGTGACACTTGACTCTCCAATATCAAATACTATTTTAGATTTATTCTCATATGTTTCAGATGAAACTGAACGAGTGCTAAAACCTAAGTCCCCCGATGGACCGACAAAAACACTGCCTATTTCTTGAGACACAAAATTATATTTATAGTTAAATTTCACTTTAAATTCTTCTGGTGATCCAGCATCAATTTTCAAGATGAATTTATTCTTCCCTCTCATATCTCCCAAATCAATGACGCTTCCACTTACTTGGTGCACTTTTTGAGCAAATGAACTAAGTGAGAAAAGAGTCACTAATAGAGCAATGAGGAGTTTCACGGGTAAGTCCCTGGTTAAGTTTGTAACTCTCTAATTGCAAAGGGGTTGCCAAGATTAGGGGCGTTTTAGAGGGGTTTTAAGTCGCAAAACATGACATATGATTAATTTTTAGACGTTTAGTATGTAAATATTCGGTTAGATAGCATTTTCACACCATCAACCCAACACTGCATACCTAAAGAAGCATCCTCCATAGCGAGCGGATAACTCGGCCAGTTCTGGGCCTGCATAATTGGTGTGGACGCCACAGTACTGTGGCAAATGATAATCGAATTATAGCTTTCAGCACCTGCAACTTGGCATTTTGGATTTGTAGGCCCATGTCCGGGGTAATCAATATTTGGTTCACATTCAACTGCGAAAACACCATCCTCACCGTAAACTAAAAACTCGATAGTATTGATCGTAATAATATTTAGAGTTTGACCTCTCGTAACGGCCCCAAAACTACTTGAAGTTGATCCAGGATTCGTAAAGTCTGCGATAAGTTCTCCTTCGAATGAAAGTTGTCCGGGAGCAGGGTAAGAAATGTTTGAAACAATTTCTTCTATTTTGATCGCTGTATTAATCCCTTCATTGGGACTCTTCTTGGCCGAAGATGATTTTCCACAAGAACTAACAGCAACTGCAAACAAAACAATAAGAACGATTTTCATAATGCCCCCTCCAAACCATAAGCAATTAATATGCCAATACTAGCTATCATAAGTAAGCGATATTCAAATTGATAGAGGTTCTTAATGGACTCTTTTTATTGTTTTTTGACAAAAGGTCACCACTTTACCCATTTTGGACAAAAAAAAGGCCACCTTTCGGTGGCCCTCTAAGAATCAGAAGAATTAAGGCATAGAACTATTCAACGATATAGAGATTTGATCTCTGAGCGTAAACAGTCTTCATCATCGCAGTATCACCAGTAGACTCGAAGTAACCAACAAGGGCACCTTCAGTTCTAACTTGTTGAACGTAGATTGACTTCATGAACTGCTCAGCACTTGATTTAACAAAGTCAGGAAGCTTCAAGAAACCGATAGCAACTCCACCAATGTTAAGAAGTGAACGAAGTTGTTTAACTTGTTTAGGCTTAGCGTAGTTATAAGCAAGAGAAGGCTTCATAGAGAACATGTGAGACTTGTGGTTAAGGTGGTAAATCTTACGAACACCTTCGTGAGAAACTGAAGCAAAAGCAAAGTTCAATTTTTTGATTTCAGAGAATGCACGAGTTGAAAGAGGATCAGTCCAACCAGTAACAGTAGAGTTACCTGCACGAACCATCATGAAGAACTTGTTCATACCGTAGTTTGCCCAGTTAGCATTGGCATTGTTTGATTCAAAATAGTTAGTCGCTTCAATGCGGTATTCATAAATTGAAGAAACAGCACGATCTACTTCTAACTTAGTCATACCAAGCTTGTTCTCTTTAACTGTTTCGAAGTAGTGAAGAAGCATATTATGAGCAAAGTGACGCTGTTCAAGCATCATGTCGTGAACACGAACGATCACGAAGCTTGCAATGTTAAGCACAGGAATGTTTGAAAAACGCTTCTTAGCTTGCTCAAGTGCCCAAACTACTACTTTATGAGTAACAGCTTTTTTGTAGAAGAAACGTGAATCATTAAGATTCGCAACAACAGTTGGATCTAAGAAAAGCATAGCTTCGTTAAGGCGAGCTTGAAATTCAGCCCAGAAATCTTTTTGGTCTAGCTCAGTGAAAGCTGCTTCAACATCAATGTTGGCAACGTTAAGAACTGAATCTCTGAAATTTCTAGCTTCTTCCGAACCTGCTTCACCGGCAATAGCATAAGGATTCATACCAAGATCAATAAGCATATCATCAAGCTCAGCTGCAGACATGTTCTTCAAAGCCGCTTGCTGGCCAAGGAGATCATTCTTAAGTTGCTCAATGAAAGGCTTGATAGTGAAAAAACGAGTAGCGCGCTTAAGTTTAATAACCGTTACTTCACCTTGGTCATTTTTAACCAGGTTAAAGCGGCTGTTAAAACCTTCGACCGAATTCTCTTGAGCGAAAGCATTTAAACTAATAAATGCGATCAAAGAGATCATTGTTAAACGAAACATGAATCCTCCTAAAGTATGAGAAAAAACCTTCCAAGTTGGTTTTTTTATTTATGATCAATGGTAGCTAAGTCAGGAAGACCTAGGCTTCTGTTAAATTCTTACACGATTCATGTTTAGATTAGACTACTTCGCTCGGGAATGAAGATGAGATTCGACTTTGACTTGCCGATGTTTTTGTTCGCGACGAAACCAAGACTTAAAACTTCTGATCTCTTTTAGAGTGTATGGATGAGTATGCTTAAGCTCATTGAAGATAGTTGACGAAAGAACTCCGCGGTTAAACGAGCTGTCATCCACAAAGTCTTTTCCGGTGTGGGCCCAGTTGATGCCAATGACTTGTCCTTTTTCATCAATGAGTGGCGCACCAGACGAGCCGCCCAAAGTTGGAACGTAATGGTGAAACTCTCCCCCAGAAATTTTCAGGCCCTGACCGCGCGAGGCCTGAAGACCCAATCCCCCTGCATTGCCAATATGTAGAAGAGAAATACGCTGACTGGCCTGAACCTGTCGGGCCATCCTCAGAGTTCGCACCTCGGAGCCAATGAACTGTCCGTTATTCATTTTTTTCATCTGCACCACACAGAAATCAAAACGGGAGCTGCAGTAGCGGACTTTTTCGCATTCAACTTTTTCTTCTTTGTGATTTAGGAGAATTGAGAATTGCCCACACTTCCATTTTTTCTCTTTGGGCCTAATCCCCATGATGTGGCGATTAGTGAGAACGAGGTCACGCCCGACTAAGAATGCGGTTCCGACTGTATTTCCGGCCCCAGTGCGCGCCTGGAAAATGGACTGGCCCAAAAGCTGCTCTTCTTCAAAGTCCTCCTGATCCATC
>JAIFLR010000076.1 GCA_020048985.1 Halobacteriovorax sp.
GTGATTCAATTCGGCCAGTATGGACTGCCAGATCCATTTAGAAAAAGAATTTAAATAAGCTTTCTTTGAAGCGTAGTCAGCTTCCAGGCGTGTGATAAGAAGCGTATTCATATCAAACTGTCTGACCTTATCAAATTTATACTCTAGTGTGCTTTTGATGACCTCAGTCTTCATTAGCATAAAAATGTGCTCTTTTTGTAAAAAACCTAAATTGTCATTTAGGTCTTTACACAAACCAACCATCCGAAGTTTTTCAGAAGGTGTTTTAATACTGAGTTTCATGGAATCAAAAAGAAGATTAAATTCCAGAGGAACACGGTCATTAATAGCTGTGAAGTCCTTATCAAAAGAGAAGGCATTATGACTGAATAAAAAAAGTAGAATGGCACTAAAGATCAAGTGGCAGCTCCTCATCGCCCGGTAGCGGTGATTTTAATTTGTCGTCAGTCAAATTAGCGGCCCCTTCCAAAACGTGATAATCACCGCGGAAAGGCACAAGGACTCTTCCGTCCATGGCAACAAGTTGGGTGACAGTTCCTAAATCCGTGACCGTACTAACCAGAGTCGTTTTAAGATCAAGTTTTACTGCCTCAGTCTGCTTAGAATTAATTTTCTTTAAATGAACTAATGTTTTAATAAAGTAAATCGAGTCCTCGAGACAAATCATATTTCCTAAATCTGAATCAGTGGAGCTGTAGATTGTGCTGTAACCGGCGAGATTAGTGGTTCCAGTCAGCTTGATTTGAAGAATCTTGCTACTGCGGGCGATGTCATCAAAAGGGAATTCCCCAATCGCCATGTACCCTTTGTCTTGGCAGAGCTCTAAACGAGTCCCGTTCTGGCTGCTCTTGTAAAGGACGTTACTTTTTTGTGTCACTAGGTTGTATTGAATTAGGGCAATATACCCTTTTTCATTGGTGTCAGTGTAGACAACGGTATCAGCACTGATCATCTCCACTTCTGGAAAGAAGTAGGGGGAAGTTTTACTGGATAATTTAATTTGATACTGTCTTTGGGTCAGAATGTTTTTGAGGGAAATTATTTTTTCAATAGGATTATAGAAACTGATCCACTCGTCTTCAAGGTGCAGCTTAGAAACCCTTCCAAAGCCCACTTCACGAGTTTGTGTTTTGCCCCAATCTACAACCACAATTTTATGATTCTTAATTAGGTTAAATTCTTTTTGTTCATTAGGGATAATTTCAATGGCCAGTCGCTGCTTGAAGCGGGAGTCCTTGATGATGAAATCGCTCTGGGAGTGGTCAGAAATGAAATCAACACTTCTAAAACTACTCACTAGACCCAGAACCCCCTGACGTTTTTGAACATAAGCATAACGTCCATCAAGAGTGATAAATCTAATCGATTCCGTAGAATGCTTGGTAAGGAACTTAGGAAGTTCTTTCGCCATAAGATTAAGGGATAAGATTACTAAACTAATCCAGACCATATAATGTCCATAGTCTTAGAGGGTGAGAGCGTTGGTAACTTTTAACTGCAGAATAAATAAGGCTCCAGCTAATGATCCTTGGGGCCTGAAGTGTATCCGCTGCACTTCTAGTAACGAAAGAGGTTTTGTCATTTTCTCTAATCAGTCCATCGATAATAAATGGCATCGGAGTGCATTGGTTAAAGGCACGAGTTTTAAAAAAGGAAGGTAATAGGTCTTCAGCGCATCCAACCCCGTGAATGATTGCGGCTTTGTTCTTTTTAAAGAAAGCATTGATAGCTCCCATATTACTCATGATTCTTCCGTTTTGGCGGTAGTCATGAGTCAGGAGATAATGTTGTGAGAATTTCTCATCAATGATATTTGTGGCGAAATAATCAAGGAGCACACGGTTTTTTAATTTAATGAAATCAATCACACGATCATTATATAAAATCCGATGTTTGCACTCTGAGGTAAAACAACGGTTTCGCTCATAAATAATGAAACAGCCAGATTTATACTGAAGGAGAAGTGAATTGTAGTCTTCCGAGTCGATCATCTCACATTTAAGAGACTCATCGGCACCCCGGGTTCTTCTTAAAATATTCGCCACAACGACATTATATGACTCTTCGATGGTACCGTACCCACCAAAAAAAGTTTTGTAACAAACCTCTTTGTCCGCCAGAGCATCATCAAAGCATGCTTCAAGTTTCCAGTTCTCATCGTTATCAAAACGTTTATTGAACTCAAAAGCAACGGCTGATGAAATAACAGAACAGGGCCCGTTCATCGGAGCGATTTTTTCTTTGCTGATATTGAGTAGTAATCTGCTTACGTTGGTAACAGCTTGCTGATCATTCGATGCAGGGCAGTCCTTATAGTCGGCACGTAGTGAGGAAAAATTTAAAGCAGTGGCAAGAGTGTCACACTGAGGGGCCGGAACGAGGCCTTGATTTCGACCACCGGGATAAAGGCACAGGTCGTTTTCCTTGCGGATTTTAGAAACGCACTGCTTGAGCTGAAGATCATTCAGAGATTTTGTGTTAAGAACCTTTTCACAGATATCTTCGATATAAATTTTACTTTGGGTACCATTAGCAACTTTGGACCAGAATGAAACGTTTAAAAACTCTTCACAGAAAAGTTCTTCGTGATCAAGATTTTCGCAAATGTTCTCTAGGTAATCTCTTTGGTTGGCATTTAATTTCTTTTGCAGAATGGCGGATATTGCCTGTCTCTGTACGAGATCCTTAGGATCACCTGATTTGGTTTGCGCCTCTTTCATAAATTCGTGAAGCTTACAGAAATAAGGTGTCTTAGAATTATTTAACCACTCAAGGTAAGTGTTATGGCACTGTTCTTTTCCTGTTGGTGCATCAAAGTTTGCTCTACTGATGGTTGTATCGAGATTTTTTACCTGGAACTGATCGATTAATTTGGAGGTCTCTGGACACTCTAGACTGGCGACTTTATTGATGAAGTCTTTTTTCAATAAAATTGCCGAATCTCTCTCTTTGTTCGAATTCACAAAGGTCACGAAAACATTCTTGAGCTTCCCCTCAGAATTTCTCAGAAGGTCGTTGATGATGCTGCTATAGAATTGGCATTTATTACTAGAGGCCAGTTTCACGTAACCCGGGTCCGAGTGAAGGATAATGGAATTGAGATAATCAGGATCAATATCTAGGGCCGTGACCGAGGTTAAATCGTTGCCAAGTTTGCCGCTCTTAATAAGTAGGTCATTTTTCTTGGCGAACTTGGTGTTATCAATTTGAATGAGTTTTTCAAGACTTTCAATAATGCCGGGATACTCAACTGAGGCAGGAGTCGGGAGCGGAGTTGTTTGGGCGTTTACATAAAAGGAAAGGCACAGCCCCATAAGAGCTGTGCCCAGATTTTTATAATACTGATTTGGCCAAAATGGAGGCAACGTCTTCAACTTGAAGTTCCTCAGTTTGTTTTACTGATCCCTTGGAGGAATTGAAGTTAATCATACAATATGAGCACGATGTGGCAAGTTTCTCGACTTTTGTTTCACCGATTTGTTCCAGACGGTTGAGAGCAGGGTGGTGACCTTCAGGAAGTTCGTACCACATATTTCCCCCACCCATACCGCAGCACAGGGCCTTATCTTTATTGGTCTTCATTTCTTTGAGTACAACCCCAGGAATTGAAGTCAGGATGTCTCTTGGAGCATTGTACTCACCGTGGTGGCGACCTAAGTAGCATGGATCGTGGAAAGTCAGCTCACCGGCCACAGCCTTGAGTGCTTTTAGTTTCCCTGATCTGAGGAGGTCAGAAAGTAGTTCAGTGTGGTGTACAGTTTCAAAAACTCCATCATCAAACTTGGCATATTCCTTACCAATAGTGTGAAGACAGTGAGGACAGTGAGTCACAACTTTATCAAAAGTGTATTGTCTCATATTCGCAATGTTTTCAATGGCGATTTCGTAGAAAGAATACTCATCACCAAAGCGGCGAACGGGGTCTCCGTTACATTTTTCAGTTTTCCCCATAACGGCAAAACTCACGCCGGCCTTGGTTAGAAGATTAATGGTGTCACGTACCACTTTTTGGTTAGAGCCATCATAAGATCCCGCACAGCCAACGTAATAGAGGTAATCAACTTTTTTCCCAGCTTCGATAACTGGAACGTCCATACCTTCGGCCCATTTAAAGCGATCATCCTGAGAAATACCCCAAGGATTTCCATTCTTTTTAATTTTGTTAGTTGCATCGGCTGCTGCTGGAGGAAGATCCCCTAGAGTTAAAGCCTTATAGCGTTTAAGATCCATGATGAGTTGAACGTGCTCGATATTGGCCGGACATTCTTCCATACAAGCACCACAGGTCGTACATGAATCAAGTTCATTTGAAGCATAAAGCGGATTTTCCCATAGATTGACTTCTTCACCCTTAACAAGAACGTCACGCATTTTTGTCACAATCAATTTAGGATCAAGAGGCTTCTCTGCCAAATTGGCAGGGCAAACCTGAGTACAGCGTCCGCATTCCACACAGGCCAGAGTATCGAGACGCTCTTTCATGGTGAGTTCAGAAGTTTTACCCAGACCAAAGGTCTCGGCACTTTCGTTGGCAAAATCCATTGGATTTAATACTGCGCCACGGCGAGCAGGAGTGATCAAAGCATTGAGAGGCAAAGCGATGATGTGGAAAAATTTTGTATGGGTCAAACTGGCCACAAATGCCATGGTGTTAAGCATGTGGAAAAGCCAAAGCCCTTGGTAACTAAGTCTCCAGGCGTTGTCCGAAAACGGAAGAGTGCTGAAAATAGTCGCTAGAGTATAACCTAGAGGGGACCAGGTCTTTTCAATTTCAGGAAAACTATTGGCCATGATCCTGATGCCTTCAAGAAGAAATCCTACGACAACCAGAGTTGCCAGCATCGCATACATGAACTTTTCTTGATTAGGTTTCGTAGCAGAAAGATATTTGGGATTTTTAACGTAGCGGCGGTAGTAGGCCAAAACGATTCCCACTAGAACAAAAAAACCACCTACATCTGCGATGAGGGACACAATTTTGTAGGCAGTACCAGTAAAGACCTTAAACGGAGTATCAAACTGGATCGCAACAAATTCAGTTGCAATAAAAAGAGTGATGAATCCATAAAACAACATTGAGTGATAAATCCCAACATAAGGGTCACGAGTGACTTTACCCTGAAAGAAAATGGTTCTCAGAAAGTTTTCGTAGTTCAGCTTCTTGGGAAGTATTTGTTTAGGGTCTTTGCCTTGAGTGACGAACTTATACTTCTCAATGAATCCCATCACAAGGATGACATTGGCCGCGGCAAGCGCAAGGTACATGGCCACTTTCATCCAAAAAGGAATAATCCACATAATTTCCCGACTAGCTTCTACTGCGACTTCCATAGGCTTTCTCCTCAATCACGCTGCGTATCATTTTTATAGTAAATGACTCTAAGACTTTTATCTAAAAATGTTTATAATCAGAATAATATTTTATCTGGCGGATGGCACGATGGATAGTTCTTTCCTTACTGGGCTCCATATCAGCTTGGCCCTTTTTGGCTGTTTCTTATTTATTAAAATGATTGTTCAGTTTGGGCTACCAAACCATCCACTGAGATTTATCAGCTACATGGTAGGGCTGTCTGTAGCCGTGTATTTTGTTGGTCTGGCCGCAACGGATCTGAACTTACTTAGTCCCTGGATTTGGATGAAGTGGCGGGCCCTCCCCATGGTGGCTGGGAGTTTGTTCCTCCTTTTTCAGATCATCATGCTACTGGGAAGTTTTAGTTTTATTCAGCAAAAAGTTGTTTCACGTTTGCCACTTATGGCTGCTCTTTTGTGTTTTGCCTTCTTCGCTGATTATGCGGATCATTTCATGAGTTGGTTTCTCGGGATTGGTGGATTGTTTCTCCTTGTCTCAGTCAAAAAGGCCCGTTATCAAAAACGGCTTTATTTGAAGATGTTACTGATGTTTTTGATTCACTTAGGGTTCAACTACGTAAATTATTATTGGGCTTACCTTATCGGGCAGCTCTTCTTATTTTTAATTATATTCTATGTCTTTTTGTTTGAGCATAGCTTTGGCGTGTCTGCCATGGTGGATGATTTCAGAGAGTCACTTGAAGGAGATATTAAATGAAGTGGTTATTGTTCCTTCTTATTGTTTCCGGTTGCGCCCAAGTGACCAGTCTTAATATGCAACAACATGAATTTGGAATTCTACCTACTAAAATTATCTGGTTTCAGGTGGCAGGTCTTGAGGAAGAGCAATTAGCGATGCTACGTTTTCAATATTCCGGAGAGCGCAAGACTGCTTTTGAAGAAAGCACCTGTATTGGGAAAATCTGGAACTACAGCCTTTATAATCTTCGAAATAATTCTCAGGCCAGTTTTCTGTCTCAATTAACGGGCAAGAAAAATGTTAAATCAAGCTGTGAAGATGCAGAACTCCGTCCCATATGGAGTTATCTGTACGGAAATGGCTACAATACGGGGATCTTTGAAACGGGATCTTCAGATAGTCAGTCGATCATTTCGATGAAGGAATGTGGGGACAAGGGACAAGAGTTTTTAAATTCTCTCTACATTTGGTTAAGAAAGGAGCCAGTTGCTGGGGCCGGAACTTTTCATTACCGCGAGCCACTTGCCTTAAATCAAAATCAAGTGATGTACGACCGCACCTGTGACAAGCAGGGGTGTTCTTCAACGATTGTAGAAAATTTTAAAGGTCTCTATCAGTCATTTAAAAAAGTTTCTAATAAACATCTCATGATTGTCCGCGATTTTAGTTATCTAGCCGCTCTTGAGAAAAAAGATTTTATCAAGGCCCGAACAATTTTAAGTGACCTCGAGCGCTCAGTTGCCGAAGCACTTGCACTGACAAAAACTTCAAACGAATATTTAGTTCTTGTGACATCCGGTGATTCCCGCTATGTCGATATGCCTGATCAGGGGAAACAATGGTACGAGTTTGAAAAAAGCGGCGCCCATCCTCAGGCCAAACGAACAAAGTTAACTAACCTCGTGATGGCAACCGGCGCAAGATCTGAGAACTTTTGTGGTATTTATGATGACTCACAGGTGTTTGAAAGAATTCTCAGTGGGCCAAAACAATTGGGTCTTGAATTAAAATTCATTAATCCGTTTAAGTAACAATCGATGAATAAATTTATTCTTTCTGCCCTAATGATTTCAAATTTTGCCTGGGGTGGAAAAACACCAGATATAACTACCCATGCTGAAAAAACTGGATGGATCGAGACTGGAAGAGCACAAGAAGCGGAACAGCTTTGCCACAATTTTGAAAAAAAATTTCCTTCAAAGGTTAAGTGCCGAAGTTATGGCAAGACTCCTGAGAAAAGAAACTTAATGTACATGGTTGTCGGAAATCCAGCGTCCCCAGTGGTTTGGGTACAGGCTGGAATTCATGCCGGAGAAATCGATGGTAAGGACGCGGTTTTTCTTCTTTTAAAAGAAATCTTAGAAAAAAAGCGGACTTCAGGCTTACTTAAAGGTCTTTGTCTGGTCTTTGTTCCAATTGTTAACCTTGATGGACATGAGCGATTTGGTGCCTATAACCGTCCCAACCAGATTGGCCCAAAAGAAATGGGATGGAGAACCACATCACAAAATATAAATCTCAACCGTGATTTTCTAAAAGTCGATTCATCAGAAATGCGAGACCTGCTAACTCTTTGGCACAAAGTTGATCCCGTTCTGAGTCTCGATCTGCATGTTACTGATGGTGCTCAATTTCAACCCGAGGTGGGTTTGATCATTCATCCCAAAAAAAGTTTTGGCGACTCAAATTTGCACGAGGCTGGTTCGCGTTTCGAGGACGAGATCATTTCTAAGCTGAAGGATTTAAAACACCTGGCACTTCCTTTTTACCCTAGCTTTGAAAATAATGTTGATCCCAAAACTGGATTCTCTGTTCATGTTTCAACTCCACGTTTTGCCCATGGATATTGGTATAACAACAATCGACTGGGTGTTTTAGTGGAGACTCATTCATGGAAGGACTATGCAACTCGAGTAAAAAATCAACATGACGTGGTTATGGCGGCTTTAGAGATTGCGCAGAGGGATGCGTTGTCATGGAAAAAATATGCTCAAGAACTTGATCGTGAAAGCTTGGCCGGTAAGAGCGTGCCACTAAGTTATAAACATAACGATAAATTTCGTCTGATAGAGTTTCCTGGCTATAAATACTCCGTTGAGAAATCAAATATTTCTGGCGCCGATGTCATTAAATATGACCCCTCATTACCTGAAATATGGAAGGTTCCTTTTTATGAAGAATTACGACCTGTTCTCACAGTAGTTGCCCCAGCAGAGGGTTACTATCTGCAGCCAGCAGATGCAGAATTGATTCTACCGAAGCTTGTTGCGCATGGGGTAATCTATTCCCAGATAAAACAGTCCCATGCACGAGAGGTTGAAGTTTTCCATGCCATCAAAGCGCAATTCTCTGTAGGCTCCTTTGAAGGCCACCAGAATTTAGTTGTCGAAGGTGAGTGGAAGAAAGAAAACGTTGAGATTCCAGCTCATACAATTTTCATCCCTATTAACCAGCCCAAAGGGAGACTTCTGCTTCAAATGTTTGAACCTCTTTCTCTGGATTCATTTTTATGGTGGGGATTTTTTAATCGGTCTTTTGAAAGAAAAGAATATATGGAAGATTATGTTGCAGAAGATATCGCAGTGGAAATGTTGAAAAATCCATTGGTGAAAGAAGAATTTTTCGCCAAATTAAAAGACGATAAGGAATTTGCTAAAAGTCCCGAAAAGCGGTTTGAGTTTTTTTATAGAAAACATTCGTCCTGGGACGTGAGATTTAATAGGTACCCAGTATTTAGAAAGTAATAGGCTTTAACTGCCAATCACGTCGGCTTTTGAAATATTATATTCCTTGCGACAGTAGTCACACTTAATTTCCAGACTGTCTTTGCCATCGAACAAATGGTCTATGTCATGGGAATAGAGACCCCTAAGATTGAGTACCATGCGTTCCTGCGAGCAAGGGCAGAAAAAAGAAATCTGTCTTGAACCAAGGTAGGCCAAGCCGTGGTCTTCAAATTTTGTCACAATTTTTTCAATATCATCTGACGCCATTTCAAAAACATCATGAAAAAACTGCTGATTTTTACGGACATAGTCCTTACGAGAAACTGTCTCATCCACAAGGACATTTCCACTCAGAGGGGGAAGTTTTGTTATCAGAAGTGACTGATCACTTTGTTTACCCACAATGACTTCCGAATTGGTCTGATAAGACTCATGCAAAATTTGGTTCATAACCTCTTCTGAATGAACATCTTTGAGCTCCAGCATGGAGGTGTAAGGAGTCGCGTTACTTGAAATTTTGGAAATTCTGACTTTACCGGTAATCTTATTGGGGAAGAGATTAAAATTTTCAGGCAAGAGGAGAGTTCTGGTGTGGCCAGCACTATTTGTTTCAATTTTTAAGCGGAAGTAGGGTTCATCAGAATCAATGTAAATTCCGAGGCTTTCGCCTGGTTTTAAAAAGAATACAATGGGCATAATCCCTAGAAATGTATCACGAAAGTACGCAAACCCATTCCCTTGCATAGGGTGCAAAAGTACCAAATCATGAATGAGTTTTTGACCCTCAAGGAAATGTACATTCACTCCATTTTTATGGTCTAGAAAACTATATAAACGACTTGCGGCCAACATAGATGCTCCTGTGAATTCATATTTTATAGTACACCTATCCTTTTTTGTTAATCTTTCTCTTGGGGCGGGGTAGAATCTCGTTATCATGATGCAGATCGTTTATTTTTCCAGAAAGAGTCAGTTTTTGGCCGAAATGCAGAGCATTTCCGGGGAAAAGATTTATATTACCCCTAGTCCTGCTAAAGCTGATGGGTTGCGCTCTCTGCTTCAGGAGAACTCTTCTTCAGACGTTGTGACCATTGCTAAATTCACTTCTGAGCTGGTTAAGCATCTTTGGGAAGGAAATGACCCTCCCGAGGTCAAACGCAAGGCCGATTTACTCCTCATTTTTGGCATTCTTAAAAATAAATACCTCCCTGAGCTGGGCTATGAGCAGTTTACACAGGCCTATAACTTATTTTCAGATCTAAGAAGTTTCACTCTCAACGAAGATGCTCTAAGTACCGTCATGGAAGAGCAGTCCCCAGAGGTGCGCAAAGCAGTGGAGCTTTTTTGGCGCTTGCTGGAAGTCACTGGTTATCTGGATGAGCATGGGGCCTATCAGAAAATTTCCGAAGCTCTCAGGTCATTTGAAGAAAAAGAAGAATTAAAAAAAACGTATATTTTTTGGGGCTTTCAGCATTTAAACGGCCAGCAGGTAGATCTTCTCAAAGCACTCAGCATACGTTATCAAGTGATTATCCCGTTTCCGCTGGAGCTGAAAGAAAAACTCAAAAGATCAGATTGGCTAAGTTGGTTGCGTGATTCAAAGGTCGTTGAAAAAGATCTCCCAACAATCTCGCAGGAACCAAAAGCTTCTTGGATAAAAATAAACTCCCGTGAAGTCGCCCTTAATTTGAAGTCATTTCTAAAATCCGGTGATCAGGTTGTCTTGGGAGTCTCTAAGCTTTCACCACTTCACATGGATATTGTTCCATCGAGAGAAGTCTTTTATAAAATTCCTCATCAATTGATTCAAGCCGAGTTGCAAGAATTGAGTTACGAAACTAAAACGGCATTGAAGGGTAAAGATTCGTATGCTGACCTGGAATCTTTTTTAATTGAGAGAAGAAAGGAAATTATTCAAGGCTTAGCACTGAAAGGTTCTTTTAAGAATTTAAAGGCGGTTGAGCTTTATCAAGACGCCTTAGATGCTATCCGGGAATTGACTGACGAGGATATTAAGGTTGATCGTTTTTTTCTTAAACTTCTTCATGAAGTAGCAGCTCTGAACCAACCACGATCTTCTTATGTCCCGGTTTCATCAGAAAAATTAACCATTGATCTTAAAGACATGTCTTCTCTAGAAGACGTTAAAAGAGACCGGAGAGTAATTCTTTGTGTTGATGACCGCTTTGATGAAATTCAAAGCCTAAGTCAAAATTACACAGAGACGATCCAAAAGGCTCTCACTGCCCTGGGCCCCCTGAAACGAAATGAACTTGAGCTACTATTTAAACAGTGGGAGTTTCATGATTTATTTACCCAAGGAGATGTCCACGTACTGATGTCAGAGTCGACCCTCAAGCACAGTCTCATTTGGAAAAGACTCTTCACGGGTGTAAAGCTGGCGGATGCCGATACTAAATACAAATCTAATGACCATGTGATAATTGATCATCTTGGTAAAGGTGAGAAAAAATCATTTGCGGGCTCTTTTTCTGCCAGTAAATTTCAAACCTACATGGATTGCCCACGAAAGTTTTATTTCAGTTACGTGGATAATGTTTTTCCTCAGGTGGCACTTGCCAATGATCTCAATCCTCTTGTGTCGGGAACAATTTCCCACAAGATCATTGAGGTTTTCTACAAAACAAAATTAGAAATTGAAAAACTTCCTGATTTAACCAAAAAAATCATGCAGGAATTCATCCATAAAGAGAAAATCACTCTCTCCCAAGAGAAGTTTCTTAAACATGAATTAGTTTTTAATCACCGATCAATGAATGGCATTCATTTCCTTATGAGAATTAATGAACTCCTGGGCGCTACCATCGATTGGTCCATCGAAGAGGATTTTTCATTTACCGATATTTATAAGCTTAATGGGAAAATAGATTGTCTGGGAATTCATCAAAACATTGTGTTCTTATTCGATTTTAAATCCACCAAATATGGGGCCTCTTCCAATAAAGAAATAGAACAAGTTGATAGTGTCCAACTGTGGGCCTATGCCCAGGCAGCGGCAAAAAAAATCGAGGGATTTGAGCACAAGTCTATCGTGATGGGTTTTATCTCCCTGGACAATCCTTCCGAGTCAAATCTTCTGACAAATGACTCGGAGTTATTTGAGAAATTTAAAGCAGCTAAAATGTGCAAACAACAAGTTTTCAAGACACCTTTTCCGGAACTTTTTCAAGCGGCTAAAGAAAAAATGATTTCAGTCGCCGATTTTATTCAGACCGAGAAAGTTTTTCCCGCTCGTCCCCGCAAAAATGATACCTGCACCTTTTGTGAACTCACGAAAATCTGTGTCAAAAGCGAGATGAGTCATGAGTAGATCCCCTAATGCTGAACAACTTCTGGCCATTCAACATCAAGGAGGCGTTCTGCTTCGGGCAGGAGCAGGATCCGGTAAGACGTTCGTACTTGTTGAACATATTGTTTATTTGACCAATATTTGGATTGAAGAGTTCGCTCAAAAACCTGAATTTAGTTTTGAAGAATATATCCGGCAGAAGTATTCCCAAGTCGTCATGATGACGTTTACGAAAAAAGCCGCCGGAGAGATGAGCATTCGCCTGACTGAAAAATTCCTCGAGATTACCGAGACGATAGAAACTAATACTGCGTTTTGGAAAATCGCTAATGAAGCGCTTCCTATGCTCATGGTGACTACTATTGATGGGTTCTGTCGAAAACTCATGACAGCGGGCTATTTCCCTCATCTTTCTACTGAGGCCAAGGTCATTTTTACTCCCGAGAGAAAAGATCAAATCAGTGAACTTATGGATTCTTGGTTTGAAAAAAAATCAGATCTTGCTTCGCAGGAGATGTTAGAAATTATCATCCGAGAAAAAGAGGTTCTACTTAAAGCTTTTTGTAATATCTTTGGTGATCCTGGGCTCAGATTATCCTGGAAGAAATTCTCAATGGAAGATTCACGTCCAGAAAAACTAGGGAAAGTCATATCTGATTCTTATAAGCTTAATGATCTTGCGACCCACATTTCAAATATCCACATGGTCGATTTACCATCTGAATCCGAGCGCAGCGCTTTTGAAAAAGGCTTGGCCGAATTTCAGGCGACTGGTCTTCCTGAAATTCATTCGGTTGAGACTCTTAATACCTATTATCAATATTTAAGCTCAAAGTCTTTTCAGCCTGAGAGAACTGCCAGTAAAAAATGCGAATCCTATGATACTGCCCATAAGTCTCGCAAAGAACTCAAAGAGTGGGTCACTCAATGGATGCCAGAAATTGAACTGTATATTGAGAATTATGATAACAAAATTCTTCCATGGATTCAGCTCTGCCATAATATTTTTGTTTGGATTGATGAGGGTCTAGATCCGAATCAAGGCCTCACATTTGGGGATATTGAATATCTGGTAGCCTTGGGACTGGAAAATAAAGAAGATCTTCTTCGTATTCAAAAAATCTATCGCTACTTTATTGTCGATGAATTTCAGGATACTTCGGCCCTGCAGTTTAAAATTGTTCAGTCATTGATTGGAAGCGACTACAGCAAACTTTTTTGTGTTGGCGACGCCAAGCAGGCGATCTATGGTTTCAGAGGCGGGGAGTTATCTGTCTTCAAGGATTGCGCCAATTTAGTCCCCCAAGTAAGAACACTGGCCAACAACTATCGCTCCTTACCAGAAATTATCCATTTCAATAATTCGCTTTTTAATACAGTTCTGCCATTAGGACAGGGTTTTGAAGGTCATGATGCCTTTTCAGTTGAGGCCGAAGATCAAAATGTTCCCCTTGAATCACTATCTTCTATCCCAGGTTCAATTGAAATCCTTTCTGCCGCCTTGGCAAGAGATCTTGAAGAAGAAGATAAATTCAAAAATGAGCAGATTAATCGTATTGAAGCCTTTCTTCTGTCTGAGTCTATCTTTAAGGAGCGGTCATCAGGGCCTCAGAATGTTTGTACCGTTCTCTATAGTAAATTAAAACCAAGTATTGACCTCATTCGTTTTCTGATGGAAAAAAAGATAGGTTTCACGGCACAATTTAAAATTGATTTATTAGATGATCCTATTATTGGTATTTTTCTTGCTTTACTTAAAAGACGCTTTGATACAAATCACTTAACTAAGAATAGATACCCTTTATTTTTAATTCAAAGTTATCTTAATATTCTCAATCTTCCCTCTACTCTTGCACAGGAGGAACTGGAAGCTTTTGATCACAACATCCAGTACTGGGGATTAGTTGAGGCTTACCGCAAGTTCCTCCATGCTCTTGGGGTTACCAACGAGAATTCTGATATCAATATGCAGATCATCGAGACGATCACTGATATTTACCACCAGGATCCTGAAGCAGTTATGATTCAAGTTTCAAAGGGTGATAATGACCGAATAAGTTTGGACTTGAGATCTGGCGACAATTCCCACATGGTGCAGATCATGACTGCCCACGCTTCCAAGGGATTAGAGTTTGATATCGTCTACCTTGGAGGTATTTATACTAATGGTAAGGAAACAAACGATGGTGCTTTATTTGGTGATATGCCAGGAAGCTTTAAATGGTTTTTAGATTTGTCTCAGAGAGATAAAAGATCCTCACCTTTTTATCTTTTTGAAAATGAGCTTTCAAAATATAAGAGTTTTTCAGAATCCAAACGTCTCTTCTATGTCGCCTGTACCAGGGCCAAGAAAAAACTGGTTTGGGTGAGCCTGGATCTTCCGGAGAAGAGCTTTAGTATCCCTGAGAATAGCTGGATCGATGGCCTAAACCATTGGTATGAGATTGGTCTTTCGGCCGAATGTGCAAAATCCGTTAAGGTGACTCATTTTACAGATTTTGATGCTGGCAGGCTTTTGCATTCCCAGTCCAGACCTCAACTCCCTCTCTTTTTTCATGATTCAGTCGGTATTTTTTCTAAAGGGAATACCAAAAGTGAACTGAGTTTGGCGGCAGAGTTGAGTGTGACTCGACTAAATTCTCTGATTGATTGTCCTCGGAAGTTTTATCTTGAAAATGTTTTGAAACTTAAATCCGTGGAATCCGAAGCAATAAAATACGAACCCGTTTCCGATGAGCCTGAGGAATTAGCGGTTGTGATGCGCTCATCGGCCGATCGAGGAACCTATATTCACGCTCAGATAGCGGAGGGGATAGAGAAGAATTTTGTCGTCCCTCGGGCAGCTTTTTCTTCCGAGAACCATGCGCCGGTTGAATGGGCCCTCTCTCAGCTGCGAGATTTGTCCAAAGACTTTGATATGGTTTCTGAGAAATCCCTCAAATTTAAATTTTTCAATTTCATGATCTCGGGTATTCCCGATTTAATCCTGATGCCTAAAGGAGATCAAATAACTCAAATTTGGGATTATAAAACTGGTCGCATCACCGAAGAGAATCTTGGACACTATTGGATCCAGTTAAAAGTTTATGCCTACGCCCTCTACGAGCTTCAACGCATCCCTTCTAGCTCAGAAATAATACTAAAGCTGGTATTTGTAGATCAAAAAGAAATTCTGCAAGTCACAGTCACTCGTGCTCAATGTGAAGTCGAACTTTTTCCCCTTTGGCAGTCACAAAACGAGCCATGGAAAACTAATCCTGACCATTGTTCTCAATGTTCTTATGGTGATATTTGCCCTCGTTAATACGAGAACTTGCACCCGTTCCGAAGCATGTTAGACTTTTATAAGCAATCAAGTCTAACAAGTGAAGTGAATATGTTGAAAAAAGTATTTCTCCTAATCTGCATTTTTTTAATCAGCAGCGTAGTAGTTGCTAGCGAAAAATCCGTCTACGAATTTTCGTGGTTGGATAAAGACAAAGAAATCTATGTCTTGCAAAATCGAAAATTTCGCAAAGTTGGAAAAGTCTATATCGGTGCTGACGCGGTTAAAACCATAAGCGGTGCTTTTGTAGATGCTTACGGTGGAAACGTGAGAGGCGGCTACTTCTTTAGCGAAGACTGGGGAGTCGAGGGAATCTTTGGCAAGAGCACTGGTGACAAGAATGACACTGCTAAAGGTGTTGAAGATCAGCAATCAAAAGCCTTTTACCGCAAAGTAGACACCTACATTGGTGCTATGGCGATGTGGTCTCCTTTTTATTCAAAGATTAATACCTTTAATAAAGTTTTTTATTACGACTGGATGTTTGGTCTGGGTGTTGCCAGTGTAAAAATGCTGGATAACAGAAGCGAATTTGCCAGCACTGCCAGCGACACTCTTACGAGTTCTAATGGAATTGGTGCGATCTGGAACACGGGCCTAAGAGTCTATATTAATGAGAGTTGGTCTCTAAGAATTGATATTACGGGTCTTCATGTTAAACCAGAAGATTCAGATATTGAAGATCCAGACAATGGAAACTCGGTTACGACGAGTAGCCTCTTTAGTAATTATGATCTTGGTTTTGGGCTTAACTACGCATTTTAAAAAGGAGAACACGGATGTTCTCAAAAATTATTATCGCTCTTGTAATTTCATCTTCAGCTTTTGCCTCTTATGAGTCTGCTGAAAGGCTATATGGTAAAGGCGCAATTTCTCTCAGTGGATACAGAAGAACCATTATTGAATTAGTAAATAGTGGTTATCATTTTTCTGCTGTCCCATGGATGAAAGACTTTCTAGTCAAAAATTCAAAACCATTGGACTCAGATCTTGAAAATGCATTTGATAGTATGCTTAATGTGACTGGGGTAAAGCCCTTTGAGACATTGCCAGAAGATATTCTTTCGCGATCAAGTTCAGGCAATATCAGGTATATTCTGGCAAAAAGATTACTCAAAAGAGGTAAGTATCAGGAAGCTCTTGCTCAGCTAAGCAAAGTTGATGGGGATCACCCGGCCTACCCTTATGTTTCACACATGAAGGGGACGACCTATACACTTCTTGGAAATAACAAAGAAGCGGAAACTCAGTTTAAAGACTGCATCAGGACTTCTAAGAGCGGTGTCGGTGATGCTGATTCGCAGCTCAAGAAAAATCAGTTACTACTCAACCGTGACTACTGTATCGCTGGAGTTGCAAGGGTTCAGTTTGCCAATAAAAACTATAAAACAGCTGAGGTGAGTTACCTCGATATTCAAAAGTCATCGTTCGTTTGGCCTGAGATCTTGTTCGAGGAAGCTTGGACGAGTTATTATGTAAAAAATTACAATCGAACCCTTGGTAAACTAGTTTCTTACAAAGCCCCTGTTTTTGATTTTGTCTTTAAGCCTGAAGTTGAAGTTCTTAAATCCTTAACCTATATGAAAATGTGTCTCTATGAAGATGCTAAAAAAACGGCTGATGATTTTTACCGGGACTTATATCAACCGTCTAAGGAACTAAGAAGTTTTATTAATTCACGCGGGAAAGATTATAAGTATTATTATAATTTGATGGCAGACTTGGAGACCGATAAGCCCCTTCCTCTTCCAATTGTTGAATCAATTTTGAAATCCATAAGAAAAGACGGCGCCTACATTGAGATGAAAGGTGCCTATACCTCAGCAGTAGTGGAGTATAACAAACTTCACAAACAAAGAAAAACGGGCTTCAGATCTAACCTGATGAAGAACGTTAAGATTGTTTTAGATGAATATAAAACAGTTCTCGGGGCCTATATTAGATCAGGAATGGTTTCAAAATACGCTGAACTTTATTCAGCATTCGAAGGAATGAGCTATATCAAGTTGGAAATTCTCGCCTTAAGGAAAGAAAGACTCTATCAGGCCTCGGCTCCTCAATCGAAAAAGAAACGTGGAGACGTTAAATATATTCAGAGGAACGATAAGCAGTATTTCTGGACATTTAATGGCGAGTTTTGGGCCGATGAACTTGGGGATTACGTTTTCGCCTTGAGGTCAGAATGTTAAAAATTCTTATTGCCTGTACTATCTTAGTTAATATTGCCTTCGCCCAGAAATTGGATGATCGCAGAAAGCAGATCCTGGCCATTGTTGAGGATGAGTTGGATGAAGTTACCAAACTGGCAAAACAAGAGGACTTCAGGTCCCCTGATACGCTTTTAAGAATATCTGAATTAAACCTTGAAAAGGCAAGACTTTGGCGTGAAACAGAGAATGAGCAATACCTCGCTCTACCAGCAGAAGAAAGACGGACAGTAAATAAGAGTGATTATTTCAAACGTTCTTCGCAGTATTTTGATGTTGCTAATGATTCTGCTGAAACAGTCGTTAAACGTTTTCCTAACTATAAAGCGATTGGTGAAGTTTATTACATCTTAGCCTACAACTACAAGGAATTAGGTCGCCACGAATTGGCCCAAAAGTATTTCCAACTGTCAGATAAAAAATCATCGCCTTCATCTAAAATTGCTGTCAAATCTAAAACGGCTCAAGCTGATTACTATTTTAATGCTCACAAATACAAAGAAGCGGTTCCTCTTTATGAAACGTCACTAAGTAAGACTAATGAAAAATGGTGGACTAAAGATGCGTTCAATCTTGCATGGTGCTACTACAGAACAATGAACTACGACAAGGCGATAAGTCTGATGCGTGAGATTCACAAGAAAAGCTCTAATAATAAGTTCATAGATATGAGAGGGCAAGTCGAGCGTGATATTGGCGTTTTTTACGTAGATTCAGGTCGCATGAATGATGCTGTGAAGTTCTATGAGTCATTGGGGATGAATTACACAGAGCAATTCATCAAGATTGCAAGTGCCATCACTACTCAAGGGCGCTTCTCGCAAGCTGAAAGTTTACTAGAACAAGCGGCTAAGTATGAAAAAAACCGGGACCGCCAAATTGAAATTTTTATGGCCCAGCTGGATCTTTTTGATAAATACAATAAAGTGAATGAGCATCTTGAAGTAAGTGGTAAATTGATGAAACTTCATGCTGATAAACCACTGAATGAAGATCAAGTGAAGCGTCTTTCTTACCACGTAAACAAAAAGGCTGCCGAACTTCAAAAAGTTACAGCTTCGGACGTCTATAAGCAGGTGCCTAAAGTCCAAAAATTAAAATCGACTCAGGCGATCACTTATTTCGAATATGCAGCACAGTTAGATCCTAAGGGCAGATCAGAGAAGATCTTTTTTCAAGGCGAAACGGCATACGCTGCTGGCGACTACGATAAAGCCATTAGTCTGTACCTTTTGTCATTTGACAGTGCTAAAGCCGTTAATGATAAGAAGATAGTCTCCCAGAGTCTTGAAGGTATGCTTTCGTCACTAGGACAAGATTCATTAAGTAAGAAGACTGCCGAAAATTTCTATCTCCCTGTTTATACGCGATACCTGTCTGTTGACAAAAAATCAGACAGAGCTAATTCCATCTTTGTGAAGTTATTTAACACTCAGTTTGGGAGTGGTGATGTTCCTGCAGCCGAAATTACCTTGGCTTCGTTTGCGGAAAACTTTCCTGGAGATTTTAAAACTCAAGAAGGGATGCTGGCCAAAATCATGGAGCATTACCGAGAGAAGAAAAACTATCTTAAGGTTAAGACATACGTTGCTGATATCAACGATGGAAAATTCAAAGTCTCAAAGAAATATGCAGATGCCTTAAGAACTTTAATGACAAAAATCCAGATTGAGGGAGTACAGCAGTCTCTTGAGAAAGGTCATAAAGATGTCGCTTTGAAGGGATATCACAAAATTTATGAAAGTCCTGACAGCACACCTAAGGCAAAAGTTAACGCAGCCTACAACTTATCCGCACTTTATTATGAATTAGGTAACTCTAATCAGAGCTATCAGTGGGGAGTCACAGCAGTGACTGAAATGGATGCATCAGATGTGGTTAAATTTTCAGACTCATATCTTTCCATCTCGGCTGGCCTATTTTTAAAACAAAACTTCAATCAGTCCTCTGATTTATCCTACAGAGTCTTGATAAAGTTATGCAAAGAGAACTCTTCCAATAAAAACATCGCTTTCAAAAATGCTGCCTTTATTGCTTTAGCAAATGGTCAGCTGGATAAAGCTTTGGAAATTAAGGAATACGGAAAGTCATGCCTCATTCCTGATACTGTGATCACAGAAGTTACAGTTGAGCTAATAAAAGATCTAGGCAAAGCTAAAAAATGGGAGCAGTTTGAAGCGCAGGTGGTTGAACTTGAGAAAAATTCAAAAAACTATCCCAATCTTATCAAACCCTATGAAGATCTACGCAAAGTTTATTTGAATATTGGTGATACCAATAAAGTTAAAGAAATTGAGGAAAAACAAAACAAGTTTTATACTCAAGCTAAAAGTCAAAAACTTGATATTCCCGTAGAAGCGCTAGATCTCATGGCATGGAAAATGCTGGGGATTTTGGCCGAAAGAAAACAAAAATTAGACCAGGTTGTCCTCAAGTTTCCTGAAAATGAATTTAATGCTGCTGTTAAAACTAAATTGCAAATCCTGGATCAGATGACTGTTCAAGTTAATGTGATTCAGAAAATTGGATCAGGTAAGGGCATTGTTGACGCTTACAAATACGTAATTGAAGCTTACGAGAGTTTTGGAACTTCGCTCAAAGGGTTTTCTCCTGAAGGCAAGTCTCCCGAGTACGTAGCAAGCTTTCAGAAAGCAATGGCCGATGTTTATAATCCTATCCTTGCGAATGCTCGTAAACACCGAGCAGAAATCAAAAAACTGGTAATTGAAAATAAAATATTAAGTTTATCCAATTTTTCAGTCCTGCTTGAATCTCAGGATCGTTATAAGAGATATCTTACATCCAAACAAGCTATCCTGATGGATCGTGGAGGTAAAAGATGAAAATACCAAACCTTCTGGTATTCATTTTGTTAGCAAGTTGCTCTTCAGGTAAAGTGTCAAAAGACAATAAACCCGAAAATGCTTCATCTGAGGTCTCTCAATCTTCTTTTAAAAAAGAGAAAGTACTCACTTCAAGCGAAGTTAAGGATTATTACATTGATGGTCAGAAAACTTTCAATCCTGCTCTACAGGACGAAACGATTGACCGTAATTCAAATGAAGAAATTTCCGGCCTTGCAGATTCTAAAGATCCCCTCATCGACATTGCTGTGAAATGTTCTAAAAAAGACTTCGAAAAAGCTTTCTCTGTTGCTGATAAAATATTTAATCGGTACCAGAAAATTCCTGCATACTGGAATTTGATTGCCAATTGTCATCTTAATCAGGGATCCAGTCGTAAGGCGCTGCTGTTTTACAATAAATCCTTAGAAGTTAGTCCTGGCTACGTCCCAGCATTAAATAACATTGGTGTTTTGTATTCTCGCCAGGGAGAGGATCAAAAAGCACTGGTTGCTTTTGAAAAGGCTAATAGACAGTCACGTTTTGCAAAAACGCCTCGTTATAATCTGGCCCGTCTCTATTTGCGCTATGGATTGGCAGAGTTGGCCCTCCCACTTTTTCAGGGTCTTCTTAATGAATCTACGAATGACATTGATTTACTAAATGCTGTTGGAAATTGTTATTTTTTAACATCTGATTACCAGCAAGCGGCTGCTCACTTTAGTCGAATTCCAAGCTCGCATCTTTCACATGCAGAGGTAGGACTGAATTTTGCAGTTACTCTCAATAAACTTGGGAAAACTCAACAAGCACAGGATATTTTTTCTGACATAGACAAGCCTAAATCACAGGCCTTAAACGAATATTATTCGACTGTTGCTAGTCAGCTAGGGGTTCAGTAATGAAAGCCATATTTCTTTTAATCTTATTCTTTTCTATTAATGCTTTTGCTCAAGACAAAAACAATGTTCGTTATGAGTACAAAAAATTTGAGAAATTTGATTTTGATGAGATTGGGGTTGAAGGTGAAGCAGGAGCTCCGGGAGACATTTCTGTTTCTCCCAGACTTAGAAATGAATTTAAAAACAAATTACCAGAAAGAGTAGATTTTAATAAAGAAATGAAAAAAGCAATAGATGGTATTCGCTAGGAGTTACTGATGGAAGCCCAGAGAGATGTCCAGGGTCAGATGTTTGAATTAAAACCGCTTAACCAGGCCGCCAAGGTCCAGGGTGGTGTTTTTTCAAAAGGACGAATTTTACTCGGACGCACTGAAAGTTGTGATCTTGTTATCAACAATGATGCTATCTCTGCCGTTCACGCGGTAATTGAGATCTTTGAAAACAGGGCCTTGATCTACGATATGAATTCCACCAACGGAACTTATGTTAAAGATGAGAAAGTCATCAAAGCTGAATTAAAAGTGGGGGACGTCTTTCGTCTCGCCAATATTGAGTTTGCCTTTCTTAAGTACGATGTAAAAGATAGTTTACCTCCGGTGCTAGATACTCTAGAGCCGGGGCATGGTTCTGCATCTGTAAAACTTCCACCTACATTGCCGGAAGAAGTGACTGCCCGAAGACAACTTCCTAAGGGGTCTCCGGCAGTTTCGGATGTCTTGCCTTCTATCGTTTACCCTCTTGCTTCTGACCCGAAAGCTGAATTTAGTGAGTACATCTTCGAAGATAAACAAGATTTGTACCCCATCTTTAAATATGAATCCACTAAGCAAGCCGTTGAGGTTATTGTTCTATTTAAAGATCAGGTCTTTAGTGTTGATTACCTTCCAGAGGCAAAATCGACATATTATATTTCAGGTATTATTTCTGCGAAAGATGAAGTTGAATTTCCTTATCTTGGAAAGACGGACAGATTTCCATTCGTTGATATTCATAATGGGCATACGACTGTCCATACAATCCCTGGTTTTGGTGTATTCCACCTGAGTGATAAGAAAAAAGACACCGGACATCAAGGTGCTGTGATTGACCTACAAGGCCAAGATCTTGTTCGGTTACATAAAGGTGACTTACAGATTTTTGTTCGTAATGTTCAGGCCCCTCCTCAAGTTTTACCTGCGCCTATTTTGAAAAGAGATGCACTTTTTCAAAAATATCTTTTGTTGTTTTTATCATTCGTCGTTTTGATTTCAGTAGGAATGAATCTTGTAGTTTTACCTGAAAAACCCAAGGAAGACGAGTTAGCCCCTGAGCGCCTGGCAACGATTCTCTACAAGCAGCCCTTATTTGTGAATAAAAATATCTCAGTTGCTAAGACGGAGAAGGCGCCTCCCATTGCCCAAAAAGCACCTGCCAAAGTTGCCGTTGCTAAAGACGCTCCAAAAGAAAATCAGCCTGTAATCAAGAAACCAGATGTCGTCACTACTAAAGATCAAAGTAAAAAGCCTGATCCTGGTAAAAAAACGGCGACAGAAAAGAAAGTTGTTAAACAAGGCACTGAACCAGTAACTAAACCTACAAATCAGGTTGCTTCACCAGTTCCTTCAGCAGTGAGTGCAAGTAAAAGCGCTTCTACTAGTGGACCATCAGCTTTTTCACCTACGAATACAAAATCTGTTGGTCACGTTGAAGTCTACAAATCGGCTGACTTTTCTTCCACTGTTAGTTCACTTGTGGCCAAGGGTGGTTCACTCTCTGGCGTTCAAACAAAATCTGCCTCAGGTGGTGGTGGAGAATTTACGGGGAGCGTCTCTGGTGTCAGCACTGGATCTGGATCCGTTAAAACGGCTGGAATTCAAACCAATCAGGGAAGTTTAGTGGGTGCTACGACAGGTGTTCTTGGTGACTCTAAGGGTGCCGAAGGTCTTTCGGCCAAGAAGGCTATTTACACAGCTGGAATTCCCTCAGAAACAGTTGTTCTTGGTTCTATGGATCCTGATGTCATTCGCAGAATTCTTCTCGATCATCTTCCACAATTCAGATACTGCTACCAAAAAGAGCTTGAAAGGGCCGCTTCAGAAGTTTCAGGGATTATCAAATTGGATTTTACCATTGGTGCTTCGGGACACGTTTCAGGAGCCGGCGTTGACAGTGCCTCGGGACTTCCAGTTGATGTTAAGAAATGTGTCGTGGGAGTTTTGAAAGGGATTACATTTCCAGAGCCGATGGGTGGGGGATCAGTGGGAGTTAAACAACCAATGAACTTCTACTCTAAGAGACTGTAGTAAATAAGAAGTGAAAGAAAAAAGGAAATTAAGCAGAAGCTTAATTTCCTTCGGCGAGAACGATAAATTTAAATTCTTTAAAACCTGCAGCAGCACATGTGTACATCACTCGCTTGAGATAACTATACTTCAAGCTTTTATCAACTACCAAGTTAGCCACCCCCGAAAATGCCTTCGCATCCGGTGATAACTTTCCAGAAAGTTTGATTGTTTCTTTGATTTTAACTAGCTCGTTATAAAGTGGAATGATTCGTCTTCCACCTTCATCGAATAGTTGTGCGGAGTCAGTTGTTTCGGTATTTATGATTTCTTTGTCATCAATCCAGATTTGGCTCTTAGAAACTTGAATGTTTACACCAAAAGTATTGAGTGACTCTGAGTTTGATCTTGGAAGTTCAATTTCTTTAGGAACGTTGATGACAACCCCAGAGGAGTTATAACTTTGAAGCAAGAAAACCATCATGATGGTTAAAATATCGAGGAGTGAGGTGATATCAATGTCAAAAGCACCTCCGCTCTTACTTCTTCTTCTGCTTTTCATCGATCTGCTTCTGGCCATAAAATCCTCTAACTCATCAAATTGCTAAAGATAATTTTGCTGAAAAGCTCTTTGAGTTTTTCATCTACGCCTTCTTTATTAGGTCGATAGATTGCCTCGTCTGTCTTGTTCAACTTTCTAACCGCGTCCATGGCCTTTACAATTTCTTCGTAGGTAAGATCTCCAACCGGTTCGAAGAGAATAGAATTTTCTTCAACATGGTCTTTTTTAATCGCCACTAAAACAGTGTGAAGTTCTTCAAAATTGAAAAGTCCATCAGCTTGCCTGCGAAACGTTTGGATTGGTCTTGAAGGAAGGCCCTTGGAGAGAGTGATTTCATTGGTATTTAAAACCAAAGTTAAGGCCAATGGATCTTTTTCATTTTTAGGAGGTTCTGAGTCTGAAATGATAGGAACATCACTTCCTACTTCTTGGATTTTTAAAAATGTCGCAGACATAAGAAGAAAGAAAATAAAGATAAAGATTGAGTCCATAATCGGAATCAAGTTTAACTTTTCTTCAGGCTTTTTTCTCTTTCGAGATGTTGGAACTTTTAGCATGTCGTCGTCCTTAGTCGTCGATAGCTTTTTTAGTACCAAGAATATCTTGAAGCTTCACAGAGAATTCATCTACTTCATTAATGATCTTTTCAGATTTAGCCATTAAAAAAGCGTGAATCATCATAATGGTAATAGCTGCTCCAAGACCAAGTGCAGTTGTGTTCATTGCGACGGCGATACCTTTAGCAAGAACTTCACCTTTTTGTGTCGGATCTGCTGCTGATACAGCAGAGAACGACATGATCAAACCTTGAATTGTTCCAAGAAGACCAAAGAGAGTTGAAAGGTTTGCAGCAAGTGCGAGGTAGCCTAATCTCATTTCAATTTTAGGAATAACTTCCAGTGCAGTGGCATCAATCGCATTCTGGATTTGTTCAGGTGATTGATTGGCGCGTTTTAATCCACTCTTTAAAACTCTAGGAAGTGCAGCTGTTGAGCCAGAGCAAACACGAATAGCACCTTGAATATCATTGGAAAGAATATATCTCTGGAGCTCATTCATAAATGAAGGACCATCAACATCATACGTATAAGAAAGTTTTTTAAATCTTTCAAAAGCTACAGCGAGAGCAAATGCCCAAACTGCCAGAATCACATACATAAAAATTCCACCTTCAACGATGAAACTAATAAACCATTGGATAAATTCCATAACTTCCCCTTCCATGGACGAATAAAGATCTTTGATTAAGTATAAACGTAATTTGAAAGGGATAAAGGATTTTTCTGCTATACTAAATAAGTCAGGTAGCTTTTTATTCTACCTGACCGAATGACTCTAGAAATTACACTGAATGATTTGTTGCTGGAATGGAAAAGAGGTACTGACGATTCGTCCCTCTTCATCAATTGTCACTTTGACGTTTTCAGCTGTTGAAAAATACTCAAAGTCTTTAACTTGTCTGAGATTTTTATCTAAATGGAGATTTGTGACCGTTAAATCCTTGTCAAGTTTGACCTTGATCCCTCGCTCAATATCGCGCCCATCTAGGGAGAGCTGAACTCGGGCAGAATAACCAGGGTTCCCAAAACTATCTTCTTCCAGAAGATTTTTAACCTTCTCAACTTTAAATTTACAGACTGTTTTTACTCCGTTCACCATTATGTTGGTTTTTAGTGAGCCTTTGAGCATCAGAGTGCCTTGAATTTCATTCGCCAGTGCCCCTACCGAGATCAAAGAGAGAAAGAGAACTAATTGCTTTTTCATATATGACCCTTAATGTGTGATTGTTGGTTTACCTGTATCAAGACCTTCGTAAGATTTTTCGTAATCCTTGAAGGCCCTACGAGCGTCTTGAAGTTCTTCCAATACCCAATGATTGCGAGGGATATTTTTTGTATCCCTATTTTCAATATTTAGCGGACTGAAGAAATACATTGGCACTTTCATCAAAAAACAAAGGCGAGACCACTGATTTTTTGAATATTCAGAATAATTGGTAGCTACCGGGCAAGTGATTTTTTCTGATTTGATAAAGTAACTCTTCCACTCATTTACAGTGATTGGCTTAGACATAAATGTACCATCAAGAACGTACTCTTCACCCTGGACGACAACCATAGGAGCGACGTGGAACCACCATTCAAAATCTTCCAGTTGGATGTATCTCTGAGTGTAGAAAATAAAAACTTTCTGGGAAGAAATTCCCATCTTAGACCACATATCAAATGCCCACATGTGAGCACGTTTGAAACACTGTGAGCGTCTGCGGTCCCCGTCGTTCAACATTCCTTTGAAGATATCCGTAGCTGTCTCGATTGACTGAAGGTCAGTGGGAGCAAATTCTCTCAACTGATTATACTGGAAGTGATTCAGATCCATCGTGACCGGATCAACTTCTGCCGAGGTTGCTCTTGCAATACGGTTAATGAACATGTCTTTTGAGTTTTCAGTAAAAGATATTTTTACGACTTGTCCGATAAATGATTTGAAATATTTTAAATTTTCTTCTGATTTATGCGTTCTGTAGATTCGGCCATCAGTGCCAGAAAGCACAAGAAGGGTCTCACTACGCTGAGATTCAATAACATTGAAAACAGTTGTGACTAATTCACCTGCTTGGGCAAATGCTTGAGTCAGCAGAAAGAAAGCAATCAGCGTTACCCATTTTTTCATGGCCATAAAAATCCCTCACTTTAATGTGGGGGCTTTATAGATCAAGTTTGGGTTTTAAGGGGTGTGGTATGTACTATTTACAGGTTTTTAGTAGTTCTCTGGGAATAGCTGGCGCTCAATTCCCTCGATGAAAATATGAATGCACTTAATGTGCACTTCCTGAATTCTGTCGGTAATCGGGGAATTGATAATGAGGGCCACATCAACCATATCTTTCAGCTTGCCGCCGTCTTTACCAAGCAAACCAACAACCTTCATGCCCTTACTTTTGGCAACTTCTGTCGCCTTGATAACATTGGCAGAATTTCCACTGGTAGAGATAGCAAGAAGAACGTCTCCTTGTTGTCCCCAGGCTTCGACGAAACGGGAGAAGATATATTCAAATCCAAAATCATTAGCGATGCAGGTAATATGGCCAGCCTCAGAAATTCCTGTGGCCGGAAGGGGAGCACGGTCTTTACGATAGCGCCCGGTTAACTCTTCAGCAAAGTGAAGAGAATCGCACATTGATCCACCATTCCCACAGCTGAAAACACGCCCTTTATTTTTGAATGAATCCACAAAAGTGTTAACGGCCTTATCTATAAGGGCGACATTCTTTGGGTCTTCAACAAAGGTATTGAGGGTTTTTTGAGCTTCTTGCAGAGATGATTGAATATAGTTCATAAAAAAAAGGCCGGCATTAAACCGGCCTTCCTTGAAATTAGATTAAAGACGTGATGTTTTTGATGATTTCAGCTTTCGGCTGGTTGCCCACCAAAGTACTTTTCACTTCACCATTTTTGAAGAAGATCAAAGTAGGAATACCACGGATTCCGTATTTTTGAGCAAGATCAGAAGCCTGATCAACGTTAACTTTAACAACATTGGCCTTGCCGCCCATTTCTGTTGCAATTTCTTCCAACACTGGCCCAAGCGCCTTGCATGGTCCACACCACTCGGCCCAAAAATCAACCAATACCGGTTTATCAGAGGCCATAACTTCTTGTTCAAAATTTGCAGAGGTCACACTAGTTAAATTAGACATAAATTCTCCTATATAAAGCACTGCTTCACTTTAACGTAAGAGGATCCTTCGGACAAGATTAAAACCCTTGCGGCACCTGATCAAAATTATCCGAAATGAACGAAAATCCGTTCAAGTGGTGATTTTTTAGTTACAATACTGTGGATGAAACGGAAGGACCTTATCAACGGGCCGCTTGCAAGGGCCCGCTTAAGTAGATTAATCGCGAAACTCATAGATATAGGTCTGGTGACCTTAGGTGCAGTTTTTTACTATCCGATGGGGCTTCTTTTAGGGGTTATTTACCTCTGTATCTCTGATTCCCTCTATGACGGACAGTCCATCGGTAAGCGTTTGATGGGATTCGGGGTCATTTCCTTAGTTGACGGCTCGCCCTGCTCCACCCGCCAGTCCTTTATTCGTAATCTACCTTTTACAGTTCCTCTCTTCTTTTTGATTTTTCCATTTTGGGGCTGGGTCTTTTCAGCTATTTTTGCAGTGCCTTTAGCCTTAATGGAAGTGTACTTCTTGTTTAAACAAAATTCAGTTCACCGCCTGGGGGACATTATGGCCGATACCACCGTTATCGCTAATGATGGCACCAGATTGGATTTGCGAAAGCAGAAGGCTCCGTGGTTTGATAGCCGTCCCGTTCCCATGTAATAGGTGAATATGAAAAAATTAATTATTATTGATATCTCGAATTATATCTTTCGTGCATTCTTTGCCATTCGGCCACTCCATGCCCCGGATGGAACACCAGTAAATGCCGTTTATGGTGTGTTGAGCATGATTCACAACATGATTGTGAAACACAAACCAACCCACATCCTGATTGCAAAAGATACGAAAGAAGGATCTTTTAGAAAGGAAATTTATCCTGAGTATAAGGCGCATCGAACTGAGCCGCCTGACGAGCTAATTCCCCAATTTGCCTTAGTTGATGAACTCATACAGGCTTTGGGAATTCCAGAAATCAAAATGGCCAGATATGAAGCTGATGATGTGATTGGCTCAGTGGCCATCCAGTGGAAAGATTATTTTGAAGAGATCCTGATTGCTTCCGGTGATAAAGACCTCATGCAGTTTGTTGATGGTCCCATCAAAATGCTGGATACCATGAAGGATAAAACTTACGAGCGAGAAGACGTTAAAGATAAAATGGGTGTCTACCCGGAACAGATCGTGGACTATCTCGCTTTGATTGGGGACACCTCGGACAATATTCCTGGGGTGCCAGGCATTGGACCCAAGGGCGCTCAGGGTCTCCTCGAGGATTTTGGAAGCCTTGAAAGTGTCCTTGAAAACGTTGAGGCGATTAAAAACAAAAGATGTCAGACTGCCCTGATGGAGCATAAAGACAAGGCCATCATCTCCAAGGAACTGGCCAAAATCGTAACAGATTTAAAGCTCGCTTTTGATGCTGATAAATCCCAATACCAATTGAGAGTGACTCCAGAGCTTGAAGGATTTTTTGAAAAAGTTGGATTTCGTACATGGCTGGACAAACTGGCCGACTTCAAACCAATAGCACCAACAATCGTTTTGAAGCCTAAAGAAAAAAAGAATCATAAGACTGAAATCTGGACACTCATTGATTTAAAACAAAATATTATTGGTGAGAAATCCATCGGTCTGTGTCATGTGTGTGATGATGAACTTAACCAACTTCAGACATGGAGTGGTGTCGCCATCGCGACTCAAAACAAGTGCGGTTACCTCACTTTGAGTAAAGAAGAGGTTTTCAATTTTATTGAAATCCTGCAGGAATCTCACGCTCTGATTATTTGTTATCAATCTAAGCCGCTGCTTCAGCAAGCCTATATTTCAGGCATCAATCCGACATTTAAATATTTTGATCTGGCTCAGGCCCATTTCATTATCAATCCAGAATACCGTCATGATCTCTCAACCTTAAGTGAAGAATTTTTGGGTCATAAGGTTGAGGAGAGTAAAGGACAGGCAGACTTATTTGGGGGCTTGAATGATGAGGATATCTCCTTAAATGGGCAAAAGGCTCAGGCCATATGGGATTTATTTCCCATCTTAAGGGCAAAAATGCATGAGCTGGACATAGAGCGCGCCTATGATGAGTTAGATATTCCTCTGATAAAAGTCCTTGCAGCCATGGAACTAGAAGGTGTGAACTTGGATGTTCCTTTCTATAAAGAATTAGAAATTGAATTTTCTAAGCAAATTGAAGAAATTGAAGGCGAAGTCATCAAGGTTTCTGGCGATAAAGTTAATCTGCGTTCTCCAAAACAAGTAGGGGAATTGTTATTTGAAAAACTTCAGTTACCGGTAATTAGAAAAACTAAAACAGGGTATTCAACCGACGCTGAAGTCTTAACAGAATTAGTATCACTGAACTTGAGTCCCATTCCGGAGCTTCTTTTGCGCTACAGAGAGGTTGAAAAGCTTCTCAGTACTTACGTGAAAACTCTGCCGGCCATTATTAATCCTAAGTCAGGAAAAATTCATACTCATTTTCAACCCAGTAATGCCGCTACTGGGCGTTTGTCCTCTGATAACCCGAACTTACAAAATATTCCAGTTCGCACAGAGAATGGAAGAAAACTAAGAAGGGGTTTTGTGGCATCCAAGGGAAGAACACTTCTTTCAGCGGATTATTCTCAAGTTGAATTAAGGCTACTGGCGCATTTTTCACAAGATCAATCGATGCTCGAAGCTTTTCATAACGATCTGGATATCCACCGTCAGACGGCTTCAGAAATCTTTGAAGTCCCACTAGATCAGGTCACAAAAGATCAGCGAAACAGTGCCAAGGCGATTAACTTTGGTCTCATGTATGGGCAGACAAGTTTTGGTCTCTCACAAGCTTTGCGGATTTCCCAAGGTGAAGCTAAAAAATATATTACTAACTATTTTAGAAAGTTTCATTCCGTTAAAAGTTACCTTGATGGATTGAAAGAACTAGCAGAAGAAAAAGGTTATGCTGAGACGATGTTTGGCAGACGCCGGGCCCTTCCAGATATCAAATCCACCAATCGGCAAGTTAAGGCCATGGCCGAAAGAGTTGCCATCAATAGTCCTATTCAGGGCACAGCCGCGGACATCATTAAGTTGGCGATGATTAATATTCAGGACCTCATCTTTCAACGTAAAATGAGCTCACGCATGATTCTTCAGGTTCACGATGAACTCATCTTTGATGTGGCCCCGGAAGAATTAGAACTGATGAAAATTCTGGTCACGGAACAAATGGAAGGGGCGGTAAAGTTGAGCATTCCGCTTCGAGTTCATGTGGGCATCGGTAATAACTGGTACGATCTGAAATAAGACTTTAATCCATACAGAGAGTGACGATAAGTCGGTATGTTTAAATTTATTTTAAGCCTTATCGGATTTTGGTCGTTTGCTGCTTTCGGCATTCCTTGTGATTGCGAAGTGAGAGTTCATTCACCTTTAACAGGGTCCCATAGAATGTCACCAGTGGTGATCAAGACCTACGAGTTAGAAGATTTTAGTTCCTTTGCACCCAAAAATATCAAGCAGTGCCAGCAATCCTGCCTGGCCGAATTTCAAAAAGACATGCCGGCCCAAAGATTAAATGCTCTGCTGATCACCTATTCTATGCAGCTCATTGAACAGAAAGTTCTTGGCTTTAACTGCACCGGACTCACAACCTTAAAATATCCAGTCCGAGTCAAAGCGAAACTGGCCCAGACGGCACTTGGCAACGTGGCCGATATTATTCAAGTGATCAACCACGAAGAAGTCTGTTTCTAATTATTTTGCGATGGGGTAACCGTTTTCAATCCACAGGTCCATTCCAGCATCATGAACACAAACTAGATTTGTAAAACCCAATTGATTCAAAGTCTCAAAAGCCGATTTGGCCCGTCCACCACGCTTGCAGTGAATGTAAATGGTGGAGAATTTTTTAAGCTCTTCTGAGCGCTGGCCTAGGACATCGAGGGGAATATTGAGGGCGTGAGGAACGTGAGCCTCGGCGAATTCCTCGGGACGTCTGACGTCTAATATCAATTCGTTAGCTGCTAATTTATCGTGGAGGGCAAAGAAGTCCGTAAGAGTTAAGTGTGTATTTGACATGTTCAGTCTCCTAAAAGGTTTTACCTAACATTTCATATCAAAAATACCGATAAAGTCCAAGGAGATTAAGACTGATGGTCTATACGCTTTTCCTTGTTATTGCAGTTCTATACAACATGAAAAAGTTTTCTAAAGAGAGAACTGTCTTTCTTGATTCACTCATCAAAGCAACAAATACTCAGCACCGTGAAATGATTCTTAGTCATACTTTTCATATTTTTATTTTCGAAGCGTTCTTAGGTTTTATTGTCTCCCATCTGATTTCTGAAGGGGCTTTTGTTATAGGTCTTTTGGGTCTGGGTGGTATCTATGTTGTTCTCTTGGGCTTTGGGCTTTTTCTTTATCAATATTTTTTAAAATTTATTGAGAAATCAACTGGGCTTAATCTCCGGCAATCATTTAATCAGCATATTATTAAAGAATTACGTGTGAGTTTTGCACTTATTCTTCTACCAATATTGCTATATTCGGTCCTCAACTGGACATTCCAGAATGAAAATCCGAATGAAGCTAGTGGGACGAGTTTCTGGCTTCTGGAAATTTTAACTAATATTATCTTTGTGTCCGTATTAACTATATCTTGCACAGTGATTATTATGCTGAGACTTTTGCCCAACCGCGAAGTCACAGAGCCCGAATATCTTGAATTGATCAATCACCGCTTAAACCAAATAGGAATGCCTAATCTAAGGGTTAAATGGATTGAAACAGATATCAAAAACGCTTTTGTTGTTGGGATTAAGTTACTTCGTTTTTCAAATCAGACGATGTTTATCGGCAGAAACCTTCGAACCATGTTAACCATGGAAGAGTTTGATGCTGTGATCGCCCACGAACTTTCCCACTTGGCCAACAGGCATATCCACAAACGTGTTATTGAACTTCTGAAAAACTTCATCTCCGCTCTCATGGGCGCTGGTCTCCTCATGCTATTTACCCTGAGCTTTTTTCACCTCTACTTTGGTGAGGACATGGGCCTCTATGAAAAACCAGTTGCAATCGTTTGTGTGATGATGTGTATGAGCTGGCTTTTTTTTAATTATTCTCTATTTTTTGATACAATACGATCCCATGAATATGAAGCTGATGCTTTCGCTGTTATTAACTTAGGGGCGAGTTTCTCTGCCCTTAAGTCTGCCCTTGTAAAATTAACTGAAACTGAAGAGATGCCTGAATACCTGAAATCAAAAACAAAACAGCAAAAAAAGAGAAGTCGGTTCTCGAAGATTTTCAGCACTCACCCGGAATTATCCGAACGTATAAGTTCTTTGGAACATAAAATAGAAATGGGGCTTCCCTTCAACTATTACCTCTCAACACCTCAGAAAATTCGCTCCTCCCTTAGGTTTTGCATGCAGTGGAAGGTTTCTGTTCCAATGGCCTTTGGGTTTGTCCTTTTTTCTATTTGGACGACTCTTGCCATCAGAGACGGTGGGCGCCTGGTGAGTTTTATTAACGAGCAAAGTCCTCAAGCGGTATTAGAGAATGATTTTATTGCTAAAAATATTAATTCAAAGCCTTTCCTGATTGGGAAGAGTCTTATGTATTACATTGTGCAAAGACAAGATCCGGGCTTGATTGATTTTTATATTGATAAAGGTGCTGACCCAGGAAGAACACTGATCTATTTATCTGAGACGAAAAACTTTGATTTGTTTCGAGGCTATTATCCTACGCTGGCGCAGAATCTCTCCCATGATGAGTACTACTTGATTCTATTGAAGAGTGCAGACGTTAATTTTACTGAAGGCTACCGCTACCTGGTGAATTCATCGAGATTTGATTCACTTAATCCTGACTATAAAGCCGAGCTGGCAAGAAACCACAAGCCAACGACAGACAGACGTCCAGCATCTACTCCTAAATAAAGTTTTAAAAAAAAGAAAAAAAGGGAGTTTTATTTCCAGTCTACGATATAGGCGGAATCTATTTTCATGCCGGTGCCGGTTGGATTTGTCAGTTGTGCTTTGACCGAAGAACCTTTATCCATAGGGAAAACCATACTTTCAAGATCTCTGGTATTTGAAATAATTACTAAGCCACTGCTTGATTCACATTTCTCAAAGGCCAGCTCTTTTACACTTGTCGAAGATCGGTACGAACAACTGAATTCATAATCACCATTGCTAAACAAGTTGTAGTAGATCTTAACTTTCTTGCCAGTGGCATTGCCTTCTTGGGCGACTAGATTACTCGGGAGTTTAAACCAAGCACTCTCTTGAAGTTCATAAGTTTTAATAGGGGAGAGTGTTTCATTGATTTGAAGAGTCAGCGCTGAGGGCAATTCTTGTTCTTGTCCTTGCGTGCTGCCGCCGATGGTTTCTGGGTCGTTGATCTTTTTCCCGCAACTGAAGGCCAACGCCAAACTCATTAGGGGACAAAGTCTTTTTTTAAGTATCGAGAGCATCATTCCCATCCTTGAGACATGCCTAGTTAAAGTGTATCGTGAATACAGATCGGTCGTTTCTAAGGTGAACTTTAAGATTTCAAGCTACTGATTTTGTTAGTTGGTGAGGAATTTTTTGCGGTATGGCCCATGGAGTTAAAAGGGTGCTAGGGGCAGTGGTAAATCGGGTACTTCTGCTATGACTCGAACCTCAGAAGTCGGGATTTATTTTTTGGTAAACCTTGACACTCGCGACTCAGACATTACATTGTGAGTGCAAAAAACAAGTTCACTTATTGCGTAGCATGATTTTTATACCCTCAGGAGGATCTATGACCGTTAAACCACTTCAAGACCGAGTTCTTATTAAAAGAGTCCAGGAAGAAACTAAAACTGCTGGCGGGATCATCATCCCTGATAACCACAAAGAAAAACCAGCTCAAGGTGAAGTTATTGCTGTTGGTAGCGGTTACCGTTTACAAGACGGTTCTGTGAAAGCTCTTGATGTTAAAAAAGGTGATAAAGTTCTTTTCGGAAAATATTCTGGAACAGAAGTCAAAGTTGGAGCTGATAGTTTGCTCATCATGAAAGAAGACGAAATCCTCGGGATTCTTCAATAACTTAAATCATTCATTCCTTAAAGGGAGATAAATATGTCAGCTAAAGAATTAAAATACTCAGAATCAGCAAGAAACTCAATCCTTGCTGGTGTAAACGCACTTGCAAACGCAGTTAAAGTAACTCTAGGTCCTAAAGGCCGTAACGTAGTTATCCAAAAATCTTTCGGCGCTCCAGCAATCACTAAAGATGGTGTTTCTGTGGCTAAAGAAATTGAACTTGAAAATGCTTTCGAGAACATGGGCGCTCAACTTGTAAAAGAAGTTGCTCAGAAAACTAATGAAGATGCTGGTGACGGTACAACAACTGCAACAGTTCTTGCTCAAGCTATCTACCGTGAAGGTGTTAAGCTTGTAGCAGCAGGACACAACCCAATGGACCTTAAGCGTGGTGTTGATCTTGCTACTGCTAAAATCGTAGAAAAATTGAAAGCTATGTCTAAGAAAATTGATACTGCAGAAGAAATTGCTTCTGTTGGTTCAATCTCTGCTAACAACGATATGGAAATCGGAAAACTTATTTCTGAAGCTATGTCTAAAGTTGGTAAAGAAGGCGTAATCACAATTGAAGAGTCAAAAACTGCTGAAACTTCACTTGATGTTGTTGAAGGTATGCAATTTGATCGCGGTTATGTTTCTCCATACTTCGTAACTAACCCTGAGAAAATGGAAGCAACTTTCGAAAATCCATTCATCCTTATCACTGACAAGAAAATCTCTTCAATGAAAGAGCTTCTTCCTACACTTGAAAAAGTTGTTCAGACTGGTAAACCTCTTGTCATCATTGCAGAAGACATTGAAGGTGAAGCTCTTACAACTTTGGTTGTAAACAAACTTCGCGGAACTTTGAACGTTGCTGCTGTTAAAGCTCCTGGTTTCGGTGACCGTCGTAAAGAAATGTTGAAAGACATTGCAACTCTTACTGGTGGAACAGTTATCTCTGAAGAGCTAGGAATGAGCCTTGATACAACTCTTCTTACAGATCTTGGTACTTGTAAAAAAATCAATATCGATAAAGAAATCACAGTAATCGTAGACGGAGCAGGTAAAAAAGCTGACGTTGATGCACGCGTAGCTGCTATTCGTGGTCAGATTGCTGAAACAACTTCAGATTACGATAAAGAAAAACTTCAAGAGCGTCTGGCAAAACTTGCTGGCGGTGTTGCAGTAATTAAAGTTGGAGCTCCAACTGAATCTGCAATGAAAGAAAAGAAAGACAGAGTTGAAGATGCATTAAATGCAACTCGCGCTGCTGTTGAAGAAGGTATCATCGTTGGTGGTGGTGCAGCTCTTCTTCACGCATCTTTGGTTCTTGAAGGCCTTAAAGGTGAAAACGATGAGCAAACTGCGGGGATTAAAATCATCCGTCGTGCTATCGAAGAGCCTATTCGTCAGATCGTTTTCAACGCTGGTATCGATGGTGCCGTAGTTGTTAATAAAGTTCTTGAAAGCAAAAATGTTAACTTTGGTTACAATGCTCGTGATGACAGATACGAAGACTTAGTTAAGGCCGGAATCATCGACCCTACTAAAGTATGTCGTTCTGCGCTTCAGAACGCAGCATCTGTTGCAGGTCTTATGCTCACAACTGAAACTATGATCGCTGATCTTCCTAAAAAAGATGACGGCCATGGCGCTGGTGCTGGCATGGGCGGCATGGGTGGAATGGGCGGCATGGGCGGCATGATGTAATTTTTGCCTATCGCAAATATGACTCCAAAGGGCACCCTAGTGGTGCCCTTTTTTTTTGCCTTCGGATCTCAACAAGTTACCTTTTGTCCCTGACAACTCCAGTCTTTTAGTAAATAGGCCAATTTAGCCACACATAGACTTTGGCACAAACCGTGCAATCATATCAATCATGGAAGACGGGTATGGATGCCCGACTTGCAATGCCAAGGAGACAGGCATGCCTTTATTAATAGCAGCATTATTAATGACCTCCTTTTCTTTTGCCACAATGACTGTGGGAAAAGTGGATTGCCCAGTGCAATTTGAGGGGAGAGTTGAAGACTTCATTAAGGGCGTCGGCACAAGCAGTGCATTCGCCACTCAAACTGTTGTCTTTAAAACTCTCTCGGCTTTGAAGGGTGAAGTTGGTGATCAGGTTGCAGTTGAAGTGTTAGAGCATGGGCCATTTGAGCTTGAGCGCGGTGAAGATTACCACGTGCAACTTAGAGAAGGTCGCGTCTGTTGGATAGAAAAAATATAAACGCCTTTGTCTTTCAGGATGAAAAACTATGTGGCTTAAATGGATTGTTCTATTTTCACTGACGTCATCTGCTTGGGCTTTTCGCTTAACCTCTGATTTTACAAATGGATTTTACTGGTCCACGCTTCCTATCAATATCACTGTCATAGAAAATGATCCGGCCCGAAAGTCGATGATGGAAGATTTGGCCCAAGCTGTAATTGATGAATGGCAAACGAGCTCCGGGTTATCTCTTTGGGACTACACAGGATCAGGAACTAAAAATATCATTCGCTGGTCGACTAACTTTGCCGCCGAGACCCGTATGGATCCAGAGTCTACTCTCGCTGTTGCCATCCGTTATACCTCGGGCCCTTATTTTGCCCGAACAGAAATCGTGATTAATGGCGGGCATTCACTCAATCAAAACCAAGCGCATTTAAGAACGACTCTTACTCACGAACTTGGCCACACAATGGGGCTAGATCACTCTGACGTGTGGCAAGCAGTGATGGCACCAACTCTTCAGACTATGTACATGGGTCTTCATAGGGATGATGTCGAGGGTGTACAGGCAGCGCACGCAGAAATGGAACATCGCCAGGTCACCGGGTATGTTTCCCCATTATCCTACGAAACTGAGGAAACTCAGAACCAGCCACTGAGCTGTGGAACGGTTGGCCCGGTCACGGTGACTTCCGGAGTAAATGTGAATAGCTTTTTGTCACTCGCTGGCGGAATCCTGATCAGTTTTATCAGGAACATCGTAAAGTGGTTCAAGTCACGCATGTAAACTCCGATCAGGAGTTATGAAAAATGTTGAAGCAACCTCACCCTTTATTTTTTACCTCTCACTTGAAGATTCACTTCCAAAGTCTTTTTATACTTTTGATAAACATCTTAAGGAACTAGGTTTTATCCTGGTCCCGGTGAAAATCGATCAGCTTCAGATGCTGGTGGCTTCAAGCGAACAAGAACAAGTGATCGTTCTTTGCTCAGTTACAAATGTGCGAGAATATAAACTCTACAACGAAAAAGTTCGTGGTTTTTTGAAATATATTTTGAAATCCAAACGACTAACGTTCATGCATTGTTCAAGTTTTTCTAAGTTAAATGACCAAAGATATTTTCTCATCCAGAAAAATTATTACTTCTTAAGATATCCATTGAACGCAAAACAACTTTCTTACAAAATCAGCAAGTATCATTCTCTGAAAAAAGAGCAGCATACAGTCTGGCCAGGTGGAAGAAGAGCGACTCTTGGGACAGGGACCGTATGAAAAGTCGCAATGATGAGATGACTCAAAGAGTGTTGATGCTGCTTAAAATTGATGCCAATAATCTTTTTAACAGGATCAAAAGTCGTAAATCTGAGTACCTTGAGATTTTTGCCCTCAGAAGAACTCGAGAGCATTTTCCTATGATTTTCGATAATCGCTATGAAGATACGTCACTGGAAAATCTCGTTAGCTGCAGTACCGAATTGATTACAACGCTGGACCAGTTCTATACACCAGTGGAAGAAATGAAATGGTATCTTTTTAAGACTGAAGATATGCCAAATACAGTGGAAGATTTTATCGATAGAAAAATTCGAAAAATGGAAAGGCTACTGGCCACACTCAATCTCTATCTTGATGCAGAACTGGGCATTCAAAATGATGAGCCAACCACGATTGATCAACCATTATTTATCGATCAGGCCGAGCCGGTTGAGAATCTCTTTTCAACAGAACTCGAAGATGATAATTCTCAAGATACATGAAAATATTATTTATTCTTTTGTTTACCCTCACCGCTCATGCCAGAGATCCAATTTCTGGTAGTCGCTTCCAGCAACTCTCTGGTGTAAAGGTTTCACAAGATACCAAAACCCAGTGGGATCAACAGTATTCCCGACCAACATTCATCTTTGGTAAATCTCCGGCCGAGTTTCTCGCAGAAAATTATCAATATATCCCTTTTGAAGGGACTGTTTTAGATATGGGAATGGGGGAAGGCAGAAATGCTGTGTTCCTCGCACAAAAAGGCTACAAGGTGACCGGCGTGGACCTGAGTTCCGTGGCGGTTAAAAAGTCATATCTTTTAGCACAGGAATTCGGAGTTAAGATCAAGGGCGTAGTGGCTTCCTTGAAGGATTATAAAATCACCCCGGGAACATTTGACGCAATCATCTGTTTCTACTGGGTGGACCGCTCGATGGTGGAGAAAATCAAAACCTGGCTAAAACCAGGAGGAGTTTTGATTTATGAAGCTTTTACTACGCGGGAGCGAGACCGTGATCCGGGTAAACGTGCCGACCCCTTGAACGATAACTACCTTCGAGAGCAAGAACTTGTGAAACTCTTTCCTGGCATGCGGATATTGAAGTATCAGGAGCCTCTTCACGAGAAAGAGTTTCGCTCAAGTATTATTCTTATGAAAGAGTAATAGATCTTCCAAAAAAATCTCTCCGTGGCATAATAAAAGATATGCCTAACCTCTTAATAATCTTCATGATTCTCTTCACCGTCAATTCTGGTTGGTCTCAATCCAATGAAAAGAAAAACGATGAAGACGCTACCGTTTTTTCTGGTCGTATCTCTCGTTTGAATCCGGCGGCAAAACTCGCACGCATCAGAACAGATTTTGCTAATATCAAGTTTCTTAACCGAAAAGATCGCTTGGATTTTTGGAATGAAACTTATCCGGATCGTAGATGTGTGGCATTAGTCGAAGGCCGCACCAATGATTATTTGCTACTTAGAATTCCTCAATACGATACGTGTATTTTAAAAGTTCATTTTTCAAGTGGTACATATTTGCATTTTGAAAGTCCAGATCTGGAGCAGACTGTAAAAGTGGCCAAGGAATTGGTTGAAATTCTCCTTAAGAAAAGACTCGCCATGAATGCCAAGAAGACAAGACATCAGCGGGAGCTTGATGGATATGTCGAAAAAGTAGATGTCGTTAATAAGCGCTACGAAATATTGAGGCAAAAGCTTGAGATTGAATGGCAAAAAGAGCTTGCCGCAATTGAAGAAGACAAGTCTGTCTCTTTCACGGAATTTAAAAACTCTGAGGCAAGGGTAAATGAAATCGATACCAAAATTGAAACGTACAGAGTGGAAGACCATAATCTTAAACTAGATCGTTGGTCTCTTGATCCTGCGCTTTATATAAGAAAATAATTCAAGGAGTTCATATGTTCTCAACAAGCAGGAAGCTTGTTCTTTTTATTTTAATTCTTGGTCTGGCAGCGTGCCAGGGGAAGAGTAAAAAATCCGGCAACACCATTTATATGAACATCGGTGGGGAACCAACAACCCTGAGCCCTCTCTCTTCTGTTGATGGCTATACACCTGCCGTGCACAGTTATATTTTTGAAGGTTTATTAGACCGAGATCTGGATACTTTTGAGTGGAAGCCGGGACTGGCCACAGAATGGAAAATTTCCGCTGATAAGCGCGCCTTTGATTTTAAACTGCGCGAAGGAGTTAAATTTCACGACGGCACCGAATTTACGGCAGAAGATGTTAAGTTTTCTTTTGACGTAATTTTTACAGATGATTATAAAGCTGTTCAGGCCCGCTCATACTACGAAGCGATTAAAGAAGTGCAGATCATTGATAAATATAATGTAAGATTTGTGCTCAAAGACGATTATTTTCAAAACTTCGAATACTGCGCTGGTTTAACGATCCTACCCAAGCACTTTTATACCAATCCCGAAAATAAAAAAGATTTTGGAAAAAAGCTAAGTGGAACTGGTCCTTACATGTTCACCAAGTATGACAAAGGTCAGAAGATTATTCTGGTTAAAAATCCAAACTGGTGGGGAAATACTGCTGAGACTGAGAAAGGTGCCCATACGATTCCTAAAGTCGTTCTGCGATTTTCCGGTGAGGAAAATGTATCTTTGGAACTTCTTAAAAAGGGCGATATCGATTTCCTGGGTTTAAGACCAGATGGTTTTGTTAAAAAAACGGTCGGTAAAATATGGGAAGAGAAAATTGTAAAAGTAAAAACGGAAAACAAAACGCCAAAAGGTTACAACTTTATTGGCTTCAATTTTAAGCATCCTGTCTTAAAAGATGTTCAGGTTCGTAAGGCCCTAAGCATGCTATTTAACCGTCCTCTTATGCAAGATAAGTTTGAATATAATCTATCTGATTCTGCAAGTGGACCAATCTACGTTCAGTCAGATTATGCTAATCATAGCGTGAAGCCAGTTACGTACGATCCTCAAGCTGCTCTGAAAATTCTAAAAGATGCTGGATGGAACGATACAGATAAAAATGGAGTCTTGGATAAAGTTATTGGCGGAAAGAAAACAAATCTTTCTTTCACTATTTTAGAGCCTACGCAAGAAATGATGAAGTATTTAACTGTCTTTAAAGAAGATGCCTCCAAGTCTGGCGTTGAAATTAATATCAAAAACGTTGAATGGAACTCATTTATTAAACTTCTTGATGAGAGAAACTTTGATGCTGTACGCCTGGCATGGGGAGGCGGAGGCGTTGATATAGACTTAAAACAAGTTTGGCATAGTTCTTCTATAAGTGGTGGCGGCTCAAACTTCATTGGTTATTCCAACAAAGAAGTAGACCGTATTATTGATCAATACCGAAAGATCTATGAAAAAGAAGCACGGATTCCACTGCTAAGAAAAGCTCATGAGATCATCGCTTCTGAGTACCCGTATATCTTCTTTTTTAATAATAAATACACTCTCTATGGACATACCAAGAGAATTAATAAACCCAAGGATACGTTTCAGTACGGTTTGGGCCAGCAATTTTGGACTATAAAATAGCATGCTGAAATATTTTCTTCACCGATTGGCCATCCTTCTACCCACCCTGATTGGGGTGACGATTGTCGTCTTTGCGATTATTAATATGGCCCCAGGTGGACCAATCGAGCAAAGAATTCAACAAATGCGTTTTGGTGGGGGAGATGGAAGTAGTTCCATGACTAAGTCATCGAATCGAGGTTCTGAGCAGGGCGTATCAAATGAAATTATGGAAGCTCTGAAGAAACAATATGGTTTTGATAAACCGGTCCATGAACGGTATTTTTTATGGCTAAAAAATATTGCGACTTTGAATTTTGGCGAAAGTTATACTTATGAAGAGCCAGTTCTTGATGTGATTGTCAGTAAGTTTCCTGTTTCACTGCAGTTTGGAATTATCTCACTTCTTTTGAGTTATCTTATTTCCATACCTCTGGGGATTTTGAAGGCGATCAGGCATGGTAGCTTCTTTGACGTTTCTTCCAGTTTTGTTCTTTTTGTTTTTTATTCTATCCCGTCCTTCATGCTGGCGATTCTTTTGATTGTGGTTTTCTCGGGTGGAAGTTTTTTTGAGATTTTTCCCATCGGCGGAATTCAGTCCGAAATGTTTGATGAGTTAAGTTCTTGGGAGCAATTCGTTGATAGAGTTCATCACTTCACTCTGCCACTTATCTGTTACACCATTGGATCTTTTACCAGTTTAACGATTCTCATGAAGAACTCTTTGATTGAAGAAATCAAAAAAGACTACATCCGAACTGCCCGCGCAAAAGGCGTAAGTGAGAAAGTAGTCTATATGAAACACGCCCTTCGAAATGCGCTAATCCCAATTGTTACAGGGCTTGGAGGCTTTCTTTCAGTTTTCTTTGCTGGATCTCTTTTGCTTGAAACTATTTTTCAAATCGATGGGATAGGTCTCCTGAGTTATAAGAGTATTTTATCCCGCGATTATAATGTGATTATGGGTCTGGTCTTTATCCAAAGTGCTCTCTTCCTTTTAGGAAACGTCATTTCAGATTTTGCCTATGTACTAGTTGATCCAAGGATTGATTTTACATGATAGAAAAATTTATAAGTAATGATGATACTTTAAAAAAATGGCGAAGATTCAAGTCTCGCAAACTCGCAGTTATTTCATGCTGGCTAATTGGTATTGCCTGTTTTTTAAGTTTTACCGCTGAATTTTGGGCAAACAGCCGGCCCCTATTTCTCAAGTTCGACAATACATACTACTTTCCTGTTTTTAAAGAATACCATCCTTCTAATTTTGGTGATGAGAGCAGTCTTGTGACAAATTACCGCGAAATTGAAATGGACGAAGATAAAGGTGATTTCGCCATATGGCCTATTGTGAGTTGGAATCCATACGAATCAAATAAAGAGGTTGAAGCTTATCCGTCAGAACCCACTTCTGAGAATTGGATGGGAACCGATGATCGAGGTAGAGACATTCTAACTCGTCTTTTGTATGGGCTTAGGTATTCCATTAGCTTTGCATTTTTAGTTTGGGTTATTACTTTCATCACTGGAACCATTATCGGTGGTTTAATGGGTTATTTTGGTGGTCGCCTTGATTTCTGGGGACAGCGAATAGTTGAAGTTCTCTCCACAGTTCCACAATTTTTTCTCCTGATCATTATCATTTCCATATTCAAGCCAACCTTGGTGTTGCTTGTATTTCTCTCAAGCCTTTTTGGTTGGATCAGCATCAGTTATTACGTGCGCGGAGAGTATCTGAAGAATCGTAAAAAAGAATTCATCGAGGCAGCCCGCGCCTTAGGTGCTGGCCACGCGAGAATTTTCTTCAAGCACTTACTCCCGAATTCATTGTCTCCCATTATTACTTTTTCGCCTTTCGTGATCGCTGGAAATATTACCTCACTGGCAAGTTTGGACTACCTTGGTTTTGGTCTTACTCCCCCGACGCCTAGTTGGGGAGAGCTCCTGAACCAGGCGCAAAAGCACTTTACTGAGGGATGGTGGCTTGCCATATATCCATCACTTGCGCTGTTCTTGACTCTCACTATGCTCTCGCTCATTGGTGAGGGAGTGAGGGATGCTATGGATCCTAAAGATTAACCGAGCATTTCCGATAAGAAGGCTATGGTATTCAGATGCCTTTTTATTTTTCTATTTCTTGGCTCTTTGCCGTCAATGGCGCAGGTCACGGCCGAGTGTGAAGCCGCGCTAAAATCATTATTCGCTTCAAGTGTATCCAAGGAACAAGCTTCAGATTTTTTGAAAGTCCAAGGTGATATCACCTTACACCGAATGGCCTGGGCGTATTTAAAGGTCCAGAAATCTGATCAGAGCGCTAAATTAGAAAACGTTGAAAGAACGATTCTGACACTTCTGGATGAAAAATATACCTCCCCTGATCCGAAATTTATTAAGGCCAGAGAAGCCTTTGAATCTCAGCCACTCAGTCGCACGACCTTGGCCGATATTGGTCCCTACTTGAAAGACGTGCTCTCGCAAGAATTTGGACCAGAGTCTCAAGCCTTTATTTTAAATGCCTCTGACTTAAAACTTCTCCACGCCCTTTCAAAATATGAAAAACAATCTGCCGTGAATGGGAAATTCAATTCCCGCATGCTCGCCCGCAAGTCACCGGAAGGCATGTTGAACTTTATAAAACTTATTAACTCTTCTTATAAAACTGATACTTCTGAAAATGAAAATGCCCTGAATGTAGAACTTAAACTTCAAGGTCTAGAAAAAACCATTGGCCACCTTCAGAAGAAGATTAACGACTTCATAAAGGATTTAAACGTACCGAGTCAGTGCAAAGAAACAGAAGTCTGCAGTGATGAAGATAAAAAGATGATCGGTTTTTTTGAGAATAGTGACCAAATTCAAAATATGTTCTGGGACAGTCTTGCTGACAAGTTAGAAACTGACGATATGCTCTTAAACAATCTAACCTATGGAGAGATTTGGCTGCGAACAGGGCCTTCCTCGGCCTTGATCAAACAAAGTCCAACGAATCCAAAGAAAGTGACTACAACTGTTGTTGCGAGCAAAACCAAAGTCACCCATACTTCACCTGTAAAAGAATTCTATGCAACGAGTACTGGCTACTATGTTGAAGACCCTATTGCCATTATTGTCAAAGATGATCCAAAGAGAAATTCCAATGCCTGGAAGGGGTTCGATCCAGTTTTCTTGGGGAAAATGTCTGATGCAATTATAAACGACGACATGGTTTTTGAAATCGATGGGAAACTCTATAGTCGCAAGACTGGTAGAGTTCTATCAATCGAGGCAGCCCTTAAACTTTTACCTCCTAAGAAGTCTGCTGAGTCAGCACTTTTATTAAAATCCAAAGATCCAAAATTTATCTCCAAGCAACTCGCTTCCATTTTAAATGGGGACCAAACATTTATTTATGGCACTGGTCTTTATGGGGCCAATGGAAAAGTCCTGAATCCAGAGCTGGTTATTGCTCAGGAAATGTCAAAAAAGACGGGTGGGAAATTTGAAGCCTCTCGGTATTCGGGAATGGAACGGGGGTATCTGATAGCCCGCGCAGATGGGTTGAAAAATAACAAACCTCATTTTATGTATAAAAACCAGGTCCATGATTCTTTCACCGGAAGAAATTTAACTTCTCCATTTAGAAGCACAGCTTCCATTGAAGATGTAAAAATCAATAAACAAAAACGGATTCAGTACCAAAGTTTGTCAGACAAAGAGACCATTATTAATTTTCATTTGGATAATCCGAGAAAAGATGGATGTCAGCACTATGCAATCGTAGATAAGAAAAAGGCTGAAATCTCCGTTTACAATCTTTCCGGCACAAAAGTGTTTAATAAAGAAGTCTTGATTGGGGTGAAAGCCTCTGATGAAAAGACTAAATGGACTGAGTATAATGATAGAAAGCATCAAGGTAATTACACTACTGGTGCCGGATCCTTTACTATTGCTCAACCCAAGAAAGGGGATTATTACAGCAAAAACTTTAGTAATAATATTCTTCAAATTGAGGGTCAGCTAGTTTTTGCCATTCATCAGGTTCCAAATGATCTTGGGAAAAGATATCAGTCTTTTGGAACCGGAAACCCGCTGCACAGAAGGGTTTCTCAGGGCTGCGTGAATATGAAACAAACAGATTTTCAAGAGTTGTCTAAATGGATGAAGCCGTCTTGCCAAGTATATGTTTTGCCGGAAGAAAAAAATAATAAGTTCACTGTTAAAGATGGGAAATTAGAATTCGTTTCAACCACAGCAGTGACCAATAGTAATAATTATAATTATTCAAAAAATGGTCCAAGTTATAAACCTATCAACATCATCATTAATGCTCCCGTAGCCAAGACCAAAGATTCGGTTCCTTTTGTGAAGGCCCTTGAGGACGAAAAATCAAAACTCATGAAGCTCTTTAATTTAAATAATGATGATTATAATGATTTGGCCTCTATTGCTTTTGGGATCATGGGCAATGAATCCAATTTTGGTACCAGTAAAAAATATTGGATTAAAGAGCATGATCAGGGTGACGTGATCCTGGCCAAAGCGGCCAAGCGCTTATTTAGTGGTAAGAATCCCTTTGATAAATCAGTTCTAAATACTTCCCGTGGTTTTACTCAGATTAAGGATTTGCCAGATGGGGCGTGGAGAAAGGCCTATCCAGGAATTAATAAAGAAACTTTGGGTGATCCAAAAAATTCTGCCGTCTCAACCATTGCTTACCTGGTTGGCGCCACCAAAATTCTGAAAAGTATTGCCGCTGAAAACGCTAAAGACCCCCGGAAAGTGAGGATAACTAAGGAAAACCTGGTGGATTATCTGGGGTATATCTATCAAGGCCGCAAAGGGGCCTTAAAGTCCGCTGATGATCCGGCCAACGCCGATTTTAATACCTATGTTCAAAAACTTCGTAAAAATATGAGTTATATTGAGATAGCCCAAAAAATTGAATAGTCCTTCCATCAATGTTATATACCTCTGATCGAGGAAAATTATGAAAGACACCGCCCTAAGAATTGCTGATTTTAAAGACTCTATCTTTGGAGTTATTTCTCGCCTGGCCCGTGAACACAATGCTGTGAATTTAGGTCAAGGTTTTCCTGATTTTGACGGACCTAATTGGTTAAAAGATATTGCTTATAAAAAGATGCAGGAAGGTCATAATCAGTATGCCCCTTTTCCAGGTACTCCCAATCTGCGCCAAGAAATTTCAAACTATTATAAAAAATTCTACTCTCTCAATTACCATCCAGATTCTGAAATCACCGTAACTGTAGGTGCTACTGAAGCTATTTATCTCGTCATCATGGGGCTGATTAATCCTGGTGATGAAGTGGTTGTTTTAGAACCCTTCTATGATTCTTATGTTGCCTCTATTAAAATGGCCGGTGGTATTGCTGTTCCTGTTACTATGCACGCCCCAGATTTTACTATCGACCAAAAAGAGCTTGAAGCTGCGGTTTCTCCTCGAACAAAACTTTTAATTCTCAATAATCCTCATAACCCAACCGGAAAGGTTTGGACCAAAGAGGAGCTTGTTGCAGTTTCGAATGTGGCGATCAAAAATGATCTCTACCTTCTTTCTGATGAAGTTTATGAATTTCTCGTTTTTGACGGTGCCAAACATCTCCCTACAGCAACTCTGGAAGGAATGATGGATAGAACGATTACCGTATCAAGTGCGGGAAAAACGTTTGGTTTAACTGGGTGGAAGATTGGTTGGATCTGCGCCAATCAAAAAGTAACGAATGCTTGTCGTTTGGTTCACCAGTATGTGACTTTTTCTGTTTCAACTCCTATGCAGGAAGCTGTCGCTGAAGGTCTTAAACAGTTGCCTGATTATTTACCGGGTTTTGTTTCCCTTTATAAAGAGAAACGTGATTGGTTTTATAAGGAAATGAAGCTTCTTGGTTTTGATTTCCCGATACCCAAGGGTACATACTTCATGATGGTTCCCCTTTTGAAGCATACTAATCTTAAAGATGTCGACTATGCATTGAAGCTCATTACTGAGAAAAAGGTCGCCACAGTTCCTCCTTCAGCATTTTATTTAAAATCTGCCGAAGGAGAAAAGTATTTAAGATTTTGTTTTGCGAAGAAGGAAGAAACTTTAAAAAGCGCCATTGAGAATTTAAAGGGCCTTTAGTTTTACTTTTACAGTTAGAGTCTTACCACCTCGGCGATATTTCACGTCCACGAAGTCGCCGATGTGTTTTTGTTCAATGACCTGGTAAATATCATCCAGGTTATTAACTTCTTTCCCGTCCACGCTGACAATGATGTCCCCAATATAAATTCTTCCATATTGGTCCTGAGTCATTCCTTTAAGTCCGGCCTCAGCGGCGCCGCCTTTCTCATCAATGTAGGAAATGATTAATCCCTTCGAGCTTTGGATCATTCTCTGCTCCATAGAATCAGGCACAATTCCAATCCCTAAACCTGGACGAATAATTTTTCCATGCTTGATTAGCTGGGGGACGATTATTTTGATCGTATCCACAGGTACAGCAAATCCCAGACCTGCGCTGGAGCCACTGGTTGAGAAAATGACTGTGTTCATTCCAATTAAATTTGAAGATGAGTTAAGCAGCGGCCCCCCAGAGTTTCCCATGTTAATGGCAGCATCTGTTTGAATCATGTCGTTGATTTTTACTCCGCCGATCCCGTCAATTTTTCTTCCAAGGGCAGATACCACTCCTGTTGTCAGAGTGTAATCAAGCCCAAAAGGAGAACCGATGGCAAAAGAATACTGACCAACCTGCAGATCGCTGGAAGAGCCGACAGGTATAGGTATTAATTTGGCCGGTTTTTCTTCAAGTTTGAGAACCGCAATGTCTTTTTCGGGAGCAGTGCCGACAATCTTTGCTTTGTATTGTTTAGGGTCATTATGGAAGGTCACAACGAATGTTGACCCACCTTGAACCACGTGAAAATTTGTGACGATGTGGCCCTGGTCATCCCAGACGAAGCCCGAACCAGCACCCTGAGGCACCTCCACCTCACCGTAGAAGAAGTTTCTCGCCAGAATTATGTTGGATACGTTCACCGTCGAAGGAACAACCTTGCGGTAAATTTCAATAGTCTTAGTCTCAACTGGAAGAAGATTGGCCGAGAAACCTGAAATAGAAGCTGTAATCAAGAAAAACAACACCAGGGACTTCATGATAACTCCTTTCTTTGACTCTATTTAGCGAGGTCAGTATAATATTTTTACTCAAATCACCCAAGAGGAATCAAAATGACGACCGTCAGCAATCCGCCGGAAATTAAATACTTTAATCGTATGACCGGTAAGAATGAAATTGAGAAGGTGTATGGGGACTCATTCATTAAGTTTTTATACTGCTCCGTAGCAGGAAAGAAGATAGGAAGCGCCTTTACCAATAAGTTTTTTAGTAAGGCCTATGGTGCCTTTCAGGATCTTCCTTCTAGTCACAGGAAGGTTAAACCCTTCATTGAAAAGTTCAATATTCCTATTCAGGATTATGAGCCTGGTTCAAGACCTTCGCTAGATTCAAGTGATTCTTACCGCTCATTTAATGAATTTTTTATTCGCAAATTTAAACTAGGGAAGCGCTCATTTGTTTCAGAATCTAATCGTATGGCGGCGTTTGCTGAGGCCCGCTACGTAGGTTTTGATTCTATCGATGAGAAAAGTGTCTACCCAGTTAAGGGCCAGTACCTTCTTGCGAAGGACCTAATTGCTAACGATCAAATTGCTAAGATTTTTGAGGGTGGCCCGCTTTTGATTGCTCGTCTGTGCCCTGTTGATTATCACCGCTACCACTACCCTGATAATGGAAAAGTAATCGAGCATTACCCAGTTGCCGGTGCATTTGATTCCGTTAATCCGCTGGCCTTGAAATATAAAAATCAAATTTTCATCCAGAATGAAAGACACGTTTCAATACTCCAGACCGAAAATTTTGGACGACTGGCCTATATTGAGGTCGGCGCTATTTGTGTTGGTAAAATTGTCCAAACACATCGCTGGAATAAACCTTTCATGCGCGGTGAAGAGAAGGGCTATTTTCTCTTCGGTGGATCGACTGTGATCCTCATTGGTGAAAAAGGTGCCTGGAAACCTTCTGGTGACATCACAATGAACACTAAGAATGGAATTGAGACCTATTTACATCTTGGTCAAGAAGTCGCTGTTAAAGCCTAATTTTGCATATAATGGGATAATGATCTGTTGGGTAAAGGCCGTTTGAGGCTGACTTATCCATCAGACAGCTCTCTACCGAAAGTTTGGCATCAACCATGATCCAATCAATGCGCGAGCCATTTTGAATTTCACCTTTAAAGGCGTGATGAGAAGTCTCTTCAACGCTGTTAAAAAGACTCCAGGCGTCCTGTAAAAATGAAAACTCATCCATCAAAAATTCCCGCACTTTACTGGAAGGTGAGTCGTTAAAGTCGCCCATAATAATAAGTGAACTTTGCTTATCCCAAATTCTTTTTATCTCCTGGGCAAGCACCTTGACCTGACCTAATCTGGTTTCTGGTTTGACGTGGTCTAAATGGGTGTTCACAATAAAGAGATTTTCTCCAGAACCTTTCACTTGAATTTTGGTCCAGGTCATAAGTCTAGGGAAGGCACTTTCAAAGGAGTGACTTCCGGCAATGTCGGGTGTTTCTGAAAGCCACATGTCTCCACTTGCAATGAACTCAAACTGATTACGCTCGAGAAAAATCGAGGGATACATCCTCTCACCAATCCAAGACCGATGTTGATCAACAAGATCAAAATTTGTTAATGACGATTTAAGTTGGTTTAACTGATGAATTCGCCCCTCTTGAGTCGCTATAAGTGAGGGAGCGTGTTTAAGGAGAGTTTGAGCAAGAAATTCCCGCCGATGTGGCCAAGAGTTTTGGCCATCTGCGGGATTATCGAATCTAATATTGCAGGATATGAGGCACAGTTCCATCTCGCTATTATAAGTCTATTCGTGGACATTCTCAACAAACGTTTCAATGTGTAACTTTAAACTTCTCTCAGCGCTTTGGAGGTTGTCATTGTAGACACCATTACGACTATTCCCAATACAATCGGTGGATTGATAAAGACCGGTAGGTCTGTATTCCAAAGAAGGCAAATTGACTAAACTGAGTTCAACATTATTAAGTCCCAAAAATTCAATTTCCCAAAATACTCCTTTTTCATCCATCGATTTAATCATGGTGAAATTTTTTATACGGTTATTTAATGGATTGCCGTTAATGAGTAAAATGTTTTGAAGATTAAGATCTTGTTGATTCGATAAAAATTCAGCTCCGAGGTTTCTTGAATGTTCGATGCATCCCCATTTGTCACTACTTTCCTTTCCCCCAACTCTTTTACGCTCATCTTTACTAGACTCAACAAATGAAGCAAAATTTTGTTCTGTCCGAATTTTGAGCAATACTCTTGGACCTGAGAAATCATTAAAAACGTATTTGCTCGAACTAATGCCATTCATGCGTGCCGCCACGGCATTTAATTTTTTAAGTCCGTGGATGTAGTAGTTGGAAATGTTCTTGATGTTTTCCTTAATAACAATGATTTCATTTTTATCATTAAATCGAACCCACCATTTAGGTGTTACATCTATCTGTGTTGTTGTGAGGAGGTTTTGACTATCAATGAAATGGTATTCGTCAATGTTAAGCTTCGCTAAGACCTCATCCAAAGAAAGTTCTTTGGATAGGTATGATACTTCCGTTTTGAATCCATCATCATAAAAAACGCGGTAAGTTTTTTCCTTAATATCGTCTCCCTTCGTTTCCCCGGAAGAATGTCGTTTTCCATCCATATGGGAAAGACTCAGGAAAGCTTCTCCTGAAAGAATGGAGTTGAGTTCATCCCCCTTAAGAGAGATTTCCATAACGGGCCCCCAGCTTCCTAACCTCGTCTTCTTTGTTTTTGATACCAAATAAAGTGAAGAGGGTGGGGATTTAATTTGGGCAAATGTAATTTGGATTTTTGCCGAATGATCAGCAATCGTCGGGATTTCTTTTTTCGAATTTACTTTTAAAAGAGAAAACTCAGAAAAGTAATCATAGTCTGGAGTCTTTGTGCCCTTATTGACCAATAAATTTTTGGAATACGACTTAAGATCAACATTATTACTGAGACTGAAACGATGCCTGGCCAGATTTGTTTCTCCTGTGATGAACTCAAGCTCTGCGTCTATGGCTTCAATTTGGATGACATTGGCCTGAAACTTATCTTCATCCACCGCATTTGCCACATGATCTCCATCACTATCTCTGAAGTCTTTAGACATAGGTTCGCTATTCTTTCCACATGAAACAACCAGAATGAGTAGAATTAAAAGTTTCATATTAGTTACCTGCCACTATTTGATTCATCAGTTGATGAACTTCGCCAAGGCCCCAAAAGATAACTTTGCGCTCTTTAACTGGGACCGTACTCTGAGCTTTCTTGTGGGCATCTGCCAAAAATGATTCAAGATTGGATAACATCGCAATGAAGATTTTCTCGTCTCTTGAATCCATTGCAACTTTTTGTAGACGAAAAATACGATTGTCCTTTTGAGCAACAAGAGCTTCCATTAGCTCCAGATATTCTGCCTCTTTAGCTTCTTTTCCATTGATCTCTTCTATCATCAAGGGAGAAAGTTTTTCAGAGATTCTATATCTTGCTCCATCCGTACTAACTAAGCCTCTTATGACGAGTGCCTGAATGACGTTAAAGCATACGTTCTCATGCAGACCTGATTGGTTTTGTATTTCTTCAAAAACTAACACTTGTTTTCCAATACTTTCTAAGATGATTCTCTCTAGCGATGATAGGCCTTTCATATATGCTCCTTAAGCGATAATTGCTGATTCAAAATTAGGTTTGATATAAAATCTTCCAAACGTTTTTGCCGATACTTTACGTGCGACGTATTCTGCAATTTTGGCGAGTTCTTCGTTGGTTAAGATCGTTGAAGCTTCTTCAACGACTGATGAGAGTTTTGCAAAACTTGGATTCTCTGCAATCTTTGCATTGATTGCGCTTTCGAAGGCCTCGAGTTCTCCGACCTTCATGATCTTTCCATTGAAGAGTCGGAAAACACGGGTGATTTGAATGCCTGTACGGGCAGAGATTTCGCGCAGTGGTTGATTGGGATATAGTTGGCGGTAACGGTGAAGGGTCTTTTCTTGCAATGTCATAGTCGGCTCCTGTTTAAGTTCAGTTGCCGACCTTAAAGCAAGGACCATGCCAAATTAGAAAGTGAGTTGATGCTCTTGGAGAATGCGGTAGAAAGCGGAGCTGGATATTTTGAGTTCTTTGATACAGGCAGTGATTTTGCCATTATTTCTTTTCATTGATTCTTCAACTGCGCGCTTTTCCAGGTTAGTGATGTATGACCTAAGTCCATGGTTTTGAACGTAATCTTCCCAGCCACTAACCAGCGGCACCTGGGCCTGTGCTTGAGGGATAATTGTTTTCTTCACTAAGGCGAGGTCTACTATTCCCGAGAGGCTTTGCGAGAATCTCTCGCAAACTTTTGATAGTTCCCGCACGTTACCAGGCCAGGGATAATTCTTCATCGCTTCCAAAGCTTCGGGTTTAATGACAAATCTTCGGGAAGATTTTTTTTGAAAATATTTAACCAGCAAATCAATATCATCAGGTCTCTCTGAAATGGACTTTAAATGAAAGTGAAACCCGCTTAATCTAAAATATAAATCCTCTCTGAATTCCTTGCGCTGAACCTTCTCCAATATGCCTTCACAAGTTGCAGAAATGAGAGTGAAATCACTCTTAATGGGAGTAGATGAACCAACTGGATAAAATGTTTTTTCATCCAGGGCCTTTAAAAGTTTTTGCTGCATTGATAGTGACATGGTGGCGACTTCATCCAGAAATAGAGTCCCCCCATTGGCAAGTTTGAGCTTCCCATCTTTCTTTTGATCTGCCCCCGTGAACGCACCTTTCTCGTGCCCAAAGAGTTCTGATTCGAGCAGAGTTTCTGAGACTTCCGAACAGTTGAGATGAACCAAAGGAGCATCGGGATGAGTGATATCGTGAATCAGTTTTCCTAAAAGGCTTTTACCTGTACCTGTGTTTCCAGAGATAAACAGATTTTGATTCTTTAAATTGATTTCGCAAAGTCGTCTAAGTTCCTGGATTGTTTCCGAATCTTGGGTGATAAACTCTTCACTTAGAAATTTCTCAAAGCGGGCACTTTTGCTCTGTAGGAACTTGTTTATGTAAACTGGAAGCTGATCCCGTAATTTGAATTTTGAGAGGTAGTGAGAGGCCCCTAGAGTATAGGCTTTTTCGATGATGTCTTCATGTTCATAGGAGCTAACTACAATACAATGTGAGCCCTTTCTGACGATGGTGGGGATGATATCCACGCCCGAGCCATTTCCGAGCTCGATATCAGTAATAACGATGTCATAAAAGTTGTTTTTAAGTTTTAAAAACGCAGTCTCGCTATCAGGCGCCTCGTCCAGTACTCCATATTGCCCAAGTATTTCCCGCAAGTTAAGGCGGGCATACTTATCATCTTCAATAATTAGAATACTAAGTTTTGATTTCATGTTCACATAGGTTTATTCTAGAAACATTCCGATTTCAAATACTGGATTCGGAATCCGAATATTTTACATAGTTTTTCTTGAGTTGGACCTATATGCGAATCATTTTAAGTAAGAGCACAGAAGAAGCAGTTGATGCCGTAACGACCATCATCCTCGATAAGTTGGCCTCCCGTCCTTCCATGGTTCTTGGTTTGGCCACGGGAAGGACGATGGAGCCCGTTTATGCCGAATGGGTCTCTAAGGTTAGGGCGAACCCAATTAAAATGGATAAGGCCTTCTTCTTCATGCTGGATGAGTATCTGGGAATAGATGAAAACCATCCTTCAAGTTTTAAAAGCTATATTAAAGATCGCCTGATCCATCCTTTAAATCTTGCCGAGTCTCAGTTTGCTTTTCCACCTATCCATCTTGGTGGTGAATATTACGAAAGACTCATTAAGGAAGCCGGTGGAATTGACCTGCAGCTTTTGGGAATCGGGGTCAACGGACATATTGGTTTCAATGAGCCCGGATCATCAGTGAAGTCCCGAACCAGAGAGGTCGAGCTCACACCTGAAACGATGGAGGCCAACAAAAGTCATTTCGGTGCTGGTAAAATGCCGAGCAAAGCCTTGAGCATGGGGATTGGTTCTATTTTGGAAGGAAAAGAACTTCTGATGCTAGCAACCGGAAAATCGAAGGCAACGGCGATTAAATATCTACTTAATCATCACGACGATGAGTCTTGTCCCGCAACTTTTTTAAAGTCACATCCTCATTTTACTTTAGTTTTGGATCCAGATGCGGCTTGTAGAATTTCATTAAATATTTGACCGAGATCAGCCAGAGAAGACAGGAAGGGTGAGGGAAGTTTTGCATTTGAAAATTTGCCATTTTTAAAAAGCTGCAAATGATAAATTACACCAAACGGCATCTGTGGAACCTCGCCACCAACGTTCGAAATAATTTCTCCACCACGACGTACATTGTCCATCATCCAGGCAGGAAGTCTTAGGTGATAAGGATTGCGGGCAACTTCACCCTCGTGCATAGCAAGTGCTTTCATTTGAAATTCTAATATTTCATTTGGTACTTCAATAAGACAATTTGGTTTTTCCATCGCCCCCCAGAATTCAGTCCAGGCCACGAGTGTATTCATTTTGGAAGTTTTCAGAACTTTTTCCAAAAGCTTGCCGGTTTTTATGTGAGTCGGGTGATGATCTTTTAAATGGGGAGCAAGAATCAGGTTTGGCTGATACTTCTGGATAAGACTCTTAAGTTCTTTGGCCTTGGTTGGCCAATCTTCACTTAAGATATCCAAATCCATTTCTAAAAAATCGCAGGCACTCTTAAGTTCTTTAAGGCGCGCCTTCTGTCTTTCTTTTTTAGATCCAAGAGTCACGGCCACATTAATGATATGAGCATTGTTCTCATGCATAAGCCTGAGGGGTAAAGATCCAATAATGGATTCATCATCAGGATGCGGAGAAAGTATAAGGATAGTGAACGGTAAAGATGATTTTTGAACTAAGGGATAAGAAGGAAAAGGAGAACTGAGAGTTTTGATAAGTTGGGTGAATTCCATTTCACCGGCCTTCATTAAATTCGCGTAAGCGTTGTTAGAACGTAACAAAACGCTATTAGGATCAAAACGGATCTAAACATATTGCCTCTCAAGTGTGTACTTGAAATGAATCTACCAACTGTTGAATTGAAACGTCTAGAGGTGAGATTAAGGTTACAATACACTAATTGAGTTTCAATTAGTTACGCTTGTAATCGTCTTGAAGGCGCACAATGTCATCTTCTCCCAGATAGGTTCCCACCTGAGCTTCGATCAAAACCAGGTTTTCTGTGTGGTTGTTGAATAAGCGGTGCTTGGCCTCTTTAGGGATGTAGGTGGACTCATTTTGCTTAAGCTCAAAGACGCGATCATCGATCGTGATGGTGGCAATTCCACTGACAACAATCCAATGTTCTGAGCGGTGGTGGTGATATTGAAGTGAGAGTTTAGCACCCGGTCTGACGGTGATTTGTTTTACTTTGTAGCCAGGATTTTCTTCAAGGATAGTGTATGTTCCCCATGGCCTGTGGGCCGTCGTGTGAACATTAGTCATTTCAACATTTAATTTTTTAACTTCTGCTACGAGCTCTTTAACTTTTTGAGTTGAACCTTTTTTGGCGATTACGATGGCATCCGTTGTATCCACAATCATTAAATCTTCGACGTCGATGGTTGATATCAAACGTTTGTTTCCAATGATGAGATTATTTTTTGATCCAATATGAATCACATTTTCGCTAATGGTATTCCCTGAATTATCTTTTGGAAGAGCATCATAAAGAGCATCAAAGGAACCTAGATCACTCCATCCGATATCTGCTGGAACAACTTTGACCAACGTTGATTTTTCCATAACAGCGTAGTCAATGCTCTCTGACCTTATGGCCTTCATGTCTTCCATACGAACTCTTATGACTTCAGCTTCTTTTTTAGCAGCATTAAAGGCTTTAAGTGAATCAGCATAAATATCAGGAGTGTGCTTTTTTAATTCACTTAAAAACGCACCGGCCTTAAAGCAGAACATTCCACTGTTCCAGAAAAAGTTTCCTGCCTTCAAATAACTTTCCGCTGTTTGCGCGTCAGGTTTCTCTTTAAATGATTTAACATCGAAACCGCTGGCTTCAATATAACCGTAGCCGGTCTCCGCATAGTGCGGCTTAATTCCAAAAGTCACAAGATTATCAGCATGGGCCAGTTCCACTGCCTGCTTGATTGCTTTTTCGTAGTCAGATTGTTTTTCAATCAAATGGTCTGAGGGCACGATTAAAAGAATCTCTTCTGGATCAGCTGCGAGTGCGGCAATGGCAATCGCAGGGGCCGTGTTTCTTCCCACTGGCTCAAGAATAAACTGACAAGGCTTTTTGGCGTGGATTTGTTCAGTCTGATCAAGACCCAAAAAATATTGTTCTTGATTGATCACAACTTTAAATGAATCGGCGTGATTTATATTTCTTGAAATCGTTTTTTGAAAAAGAGATTCATCGCCAAATAGCTGGCAAAATTGTTTGGGATAAAGTGTCCGGGAGACAGGCCACAGGCGTGTACCAGACCCACCACAAAGGATTACAACTTGCATAAGTGACTCCAAGTAAACTTAGGAAATGCCAAAAGTAATAGAGGCTACTGTGAAATATATCAGAAGGCCGGTGATATCGACAATGGTAGAAATAGCGGGGCTAGCTACAACTGCGGGATCTCCACCCATACGACGGACAATTAACGGGAGTCCGGCCCCAATGACAGCCGAGGTGATGACCTGAATGGCAATGGCAAACGAGATAGTGAAGGCAATATAACTCATGCTAAATCCCGAAGGAAGTAGGGCATGAAAAGAGAGAAAAGCGATTTTTAAATAAGTGAGTATTGCTACCGTCAAAGAAAGCATGAAAGAAATTTTAGCCTCTTTAAAAATAATTTTTGCCCAGTCCTCGTCATGAATTTCACCCAGTGAAAGTGAGCGGATAATAACGGTCGCTGCTTGAGAACCAGTGTTTCCACCTGTCGCCGCCATCATGGGCATGTACATGGCAAGAATGATAAAGCTCTCAAGCACACTCTGGTAGGCACTAATAATCATCCCGGAAATAATGCCGATGGCTGCAAGGGAAACGACCCATACCACTCGTTTTTTAAAGTGGTGGAATGACGAGGTTTGAAGATACTCATCATCGTTCGGCGAGGTCATGATCCCCCCGAATTTTTCAAAGTCCTCTGCCTGTTCGGCTCGAATAATATCGATGGCTTCTTCGTGAGAAACAATTCCTACAAGCTGGTTCAGTGAATTTAAAACAGGTATAGCAACAAGGTCATACTTTTCAATTTTCTGTGCAACTGATTCTCTGTCTTCATTTACTTCTGAATAAACAAAAAACTCATTAATCATTTCTATGACTTTGTCTTTTGGATCTGACATGACGAGATCTTTAAGTGTCACTAAGCCTTTCATCACCATGGAATCATCAACGACGTAAATATAATAGATCATGTCTTTAGAAGGAGCATCTTTGCGAATTTTCGCCAGGGCTTCCGCAGCCGTCATGTCGGCAAAGATCGTGGCAAAATTCGTCGTCATAATCCCACCGGCCGTTTCTGGCGGGTAGGCGGAAAGAATAATAACATCTTCCCTGACGTGCTTGTCTAAATAGGGGAGTAATTCGATCTGTTGTTCTTTGGTCAGTTCCTGGTAAAGATCTGCCCTGATATCAGAAAACATATGCCCAAAGACCTTAGCAAAAGACCTTCGGTCAAGAGCATGGAACAATTTCAATTGAATTGATTGAGAGAAATCTGAAAAAATACGGCCCTGATCTTCAATATCCAGCTTACGCAAAAAGGCTATAACCTCTTCAAGAGGCTTTTCTTCCATGAATTCGGCAACGTCCATGGTCGGAAGTTCTTCAAACATTTCAACGAGTTCCGCAGTTTTACCCTGCTCAGATAGATCCTGGAGGATCTCCTGGTTCTCTGCTTCTTGAAGTTCTTCTCTATCTTCTGATGCCATAAATAAATATTATCTGCAAAATAGGCGTTGGTATATGAATCTATAGTACTTTAAAGCCTTAATTTTCCATAGTTTAAAGCTAATGGTGATAGAAAAAAAACATTAAGAAATTCTGAGAAAGTTCGATAAGTATTCGTATGACGAACGTCCCAATTATAAAATTTATGTTTCGATCCGAATGGAAGGCTTTGCCTGATGCTTTGCATATGGGTCCGGTCTACGAGTCTGAAAATTTTGATTCTGCCAATGACATAACTACTTTTTTAAGTGGAGTCCCAGCAGGATTGGTTATTGTCTCTCTCCAGGATAAGAACGATCTCGTCCAGCTAGCAACGATGATGAAGCTTGTGAAGAAAGTCGCATCAGGTACTACTTTGAAAGTGATGGTAGTTAATTTTTCTGCCAATAGGCAGTTTGAAAAAGCTGTCGAAAAATTAGGAATTTTAGATTTAATTGATGGAAAAATCCAGACCAAAGCCTTGAGATATAAGATCGACTTTATGATGAAGTCGATAAACGCTCAGTTAAAGAAAAGTGCGAACGCTGCTACTAGTTCGGTTAAGGCTTTAGAAAATACAAAATCCCAAGAAAAGAAAGCTGCTGAAAATATCCCAGTTTGGTCAAGTCCACTGGATTGTGAAGATGATATCTGGATCCTTCGCGCGGAAGTCGATTGTAAAAAGATTATTAGCAGATGGTTAATCAAGCTTGTTGGCCCTAGCCCCTACGTTGCGGGCTGGGTAGAGTCAGGCACACCTGGGCTCTGGAAGTTCGATTTCAAATCAAACAAAGATTCATTTATAGCTGGTGAGGGGACTTGGTACTTTAGCGGGGATCAAAAACCAGATTTCATTTGGAATGAAAATATATGGACTTTTACTGGTGAATCATTCGAATTATATTACAAAGAGAAAGACCAGAATTTATCTCGCCTGAAGCTAAAAGATAAAACACTAACTATCTCTAAAACATCTGAATTTGCCAGGATGAGAGAGAAAGTCATTCTTGAAAGCTTTGACAAAGACCTAGTCTTTAAAAAAGAGCTTCAGGAAAATATTGAAAATGAAAATTTTGATGGTGAAAAAGAGAAACTTCAGAATCTTGCAGGCAAGGGAAAGACTGAATCACTTACCCAAGGGCCACTTTCAGGAAAAAGCAAGACCGATGCTCTGAACAATGATCCTCTTTCAGGAAAAAATAAGACAGACTCCTTAAATCAGGGTCCACTATCAGGAAAAACTGAGCCTTCTGGGAACAAAAAAGATGATCCTCTAGCGATGGATCTTGAGTCTGGCGATAACTCATTAAACAATGATCCTCTTTCACAGAAGACCAAGACCACAAAGGGATCCACTTTCTGGAAAGGTAAAAATGAATACGAAAAAGAGGGCAAGCCTGAGGCTGATGACTTGCATTCTACTGCTAGCGAAGGAGTAAAGTCTGGAGCAGAACTTTCTCTGGATGCAAATGGTAAGCACGAGAAATATTATAAGAATCATAATGAAGCTGAAAAATTTGAGGCTAAAGATGTTGGCCACGCGATTAAAAAAGATGGAGTCAGTGACAATCTTAAGGGAAAAACTGATCCTACCCAAGCTGCGCAAAATGGTGCAGCTGATTTAAACGGGAAGTCCTCAACTGACAAGTTGAAGGCGCACCTTACTTCACCAGAATCGGCAAAGGACAAGTCGGGTCAAGGTGAAACTCAAAAGTCTGAGAGAGATTTGAGTGGAAGAAATTCAACCGATAAACTTCAGGGGCATTTAACATCTCCAGACGCAAAAAAACAAAATGCTACGAAAGAACTTTCGGGTGAAAAGACGCTAGGTCATGCAGCTGCTGAAAAAGAAGCCAAAGAAAAAGCAGCCAAAGATGCGACTACTTCTAAAACTGAAATTGAGAAAAAGACAGAGTTACTGGCCGCTCTTAAGGCAAAAAAACAAAAAATAGAAGAAGAGAACCAAGAGAAAGAAGCCATCGCTAAAAGAAAAGAAAGCGCTTCATCAGCAGCCTCTAAACAAAACGCTGATGGAGAGAATCTTGATATAGATAAAGATAAAACACGGTCTAAAGAAATATTGGATAAAGAGAAATCATCGGCCACTAGACTGGAAAGCGAAACCAAGTCAGGCAAGTTACTTAATTTTAAAGACAAAGAAGTTGAGAGTAACTTTGAAGCAACTAATATCTGGTCCAGAGATTTGGATGAATCGATACAAACGGCAAAAGTAACCTCTTATCTTGTGCAAGATCAAACCAGGGTTAGTTGTAATCTGGATGATCATTTTGACCAGTCGATTATTTTCACGACCACCGAAAGTGGTATATCACAGTCTGAAAAAGTTACTTTAAATTTAAACTTTAAATATCTCAATAAGAGCACGGATCTAAAGTTTGATGGAAATATTACTCAAATGGAATCAGATCATGAAGGAACTCAATACATTACGGTTGAGATCTCAAAAGAGAACGTTTCGGCTTTTAATGCTTTTATGAAGTTGTACAATATGCGACAGAAGAACATCGACTTTTATTCTGAGAACGAGATCCTAGTGGTTGATAAGAATCCTGGATCACGCAATAGACTTCTCAAAATTGTCTGTGACATGGGTGCCAAGAGACACTTGGTACACACGGCCAGCGGCTTGGTAGAAGCGACAAATGTATTGAATGAAAAAAAGATAACTCTTGTTTTGTCCGATTATCTGGTTGCTGGTGGATCAGGCTTTGATCTATTCAAGATGCTGCGTGAGCAGCAGCCAACCAATAAAGATCTTTGTTTGGTCCTGGTTACTTCAAACATATCTCAAACGGCTGTCGCTAAAGCTGCCGAGGAAGATGTAGATTCGTTTATCATTAAGCCTTACACCCTTCAGAGTATCCAAGAGAATTTAATTTCAACCATCGTCGCGAAGGTTAGTCCCTCTGAGTATATGCTTAAGATAGATGAGGCCAAAAAATTCATTCAAATAGCAGATTTGGATAAAGCAACTGAGCTTCTAAATCAGGCGATGAAGCTTCATCCTAAACCGGCACTTGCTCTCTTTTACATGGGTCAAGTTGAATACATGAGAACCTATGTTGAAGAGGCACAGGGTTCATACCAAGAAGGACTTTCATTCAACACTATTCATTACAAATGTCTGGTTGGTCTTTATGAGCTGTTTTTAAGGGAAAAGAAATTTACTGAAGCATACGGAATCGTCAAAAAGATATCAAAATACTTTCCGGCAAATCCAGACAGATTGAGCCAGATTGTTAGGCTTGCTGTACGCACAGAAAATTTCAAAGATATGCAGTTCTACTACGACATCTTTATTACGCTTGATGAGCGGTCTCCAGCCTTGACGAATTATATGGGGGCAGGACTGTATGTTGCTGGTAAATACCTTCTTAATAATAATGACGCTACCACGGCCTTGAAGTATTTTGATAATATCGCTGTCTCTTGTTCTGAATTTACGAAATTCACCCGCGCGATCATTACATTCTTAGTTTCAAATAATCGTGGGGAAGCCGCCCAGAAATTTATGGGGCGTTTTCCTGCTGGATCGAAAGATGATGAGGATTATTTGGTCAGTGATTATTTACTAGATTCGGGTACCAACGCTGAATCCCACGTGTTGGTTAAAAAAGGCCTGGATCTCTACAACAAAAACATTCGGGATTATCATTGCATGAAAATTCTTTTGCATGCTATGGAGCTGAGTGGTTACAAAGAAGATAAAATATCCAAGTACCGGGCTGAATTTAATCAGCTTTGGCCTTTATCAGTTGCTGCCTAGTTGATCGTTCTTGTCAGTTTAATTCATACATCTTCTTACCGAGTGACGTTCTTCTTTTACTAAACCCTCTGCATTTGTTGTCCTTCTATGTAATCGACATATAAGGAGTAGAGTATGTTTAATTGGAAAGGAAGCCTGATCGCACTTGCGCTAGTTTCAACGAGTGTTTGGTCACAAGAATCATTTATTGTTAGATTTGATTTAAATGAAGGTATGAAAACATATCTACGTGCAAATGAATTTGATATCACTGGTGTGAACTACCAAACAAACGAAATCGAAGCATTGTTAACTGAAGCTGAGCTCGCTCAAGTGAGTTCACAGAAATCTGCAGTGATGAAATTTGCTTTTCCTCAGAATCTTGCTGTGGCACCGGATGATGGATACAAAAACCCTGATGAAATTACTGATTTTGTAAATGACATCCATGCCAAGTACCCTGACATAACAACGATTAAAGTAATTGGAAAAACACTTGAGGGCAGAGATATTCTTGCACTTAAGATTTCTGATAATCCAACAATCGATGAAGCTGAGCCAGCGATTCTGGTAAATGCCATGCACCACGCCCGAGAGGTAATGACGCCGGAAATTACTACGGACATGGTTGAATATCTGACTACTAATTATGGCCAAAAGAGTGAAGTCACGAATTGGGTAAATGATACGGCTATCTGGGTTATTCCGATGTTTAACCTCGATGGAAATAATAAAATGTGGAACGAGAACTCCATGTGGAGAAAGAACACAAGAAATGGACACGGCGTAGATATCAACCGGAATTACCCTACTGGGTGGAATTCGTGTAATGGATCAAGTGCTTCGACTAGTGCTCAAGACTACCGCGGAACAGGACCTGCCTCTGAACCTGAAACTCAGGCGATGATGAATTTTGTTGCGAGCATCAAGCCGGTTTTCAATATTTCTTATCATTCATATTCAGAAATTGTGATTTATCCCTTTGGTTGTCGCCCAAATAAAACTCCAACAACAGAAGCTGTTGAACAGATTGGAGCTGAGATTGGCAAGAAGCTTGATTACAAACCAGGAACTGCTTGGGAGCTTCTTTATAATGCTGATGGTGGAGATATTGACTGGATGTACACTCAGCACCAGGTAATTCCGTTCGTTATTGAAGTTAACAGCACTAACCAAGGCTTTCACCCAGGTTATGATAAGTGGAGAGACAAGACAGTTCTGAGAAACCGTCCAGGTTGGATGCACTTATTTGCTCGTTTAAATGGCCCTAGCTTGCAGGGTTTAGTTGATGCTTCTGAATACCAAACGATTAAAATTCTTAAGACTGGTACCAGCACTGAGCTTCAGACGTATAAGATTAATCCAGATGGCAGTTTCTATATTATTTTGAAGGCTGGCACATATGACTTCTCTTTCGAGGGTCTGAAAACCAAGAAACTTTCAAAGATAGATGTGAATCAAAAAGTAGAAGTTAAGTTTTAAGTTTCTGAAGGGCCTCTTTGAGGCCCTTTTTTATTTCCTCACAATCATCCAATTTTACATCCAGAATGTATTTCTTTTGTGGAAAGCAGGTTATTGCAATCCCCTCAGAGCATTTACCGAGGCAACCGCTTCTAAAGACCTTGATTTCCTTTTGCATTTCTTCTTTTGCCCACTTCTTTAGATTATCAGTCAGCTCTTTTGCTCCTTTATCAAAGCAAGATTCATCACCGTCACGTTTGTGGTTACAAACAAAGACTTCTATCGTTGAGTTCAGTTTTTCATCTTTCATAAATTTCCTTAAATTTAAATTATGATACAATAAAGTCATATGAAATACCATTTGCCGTTAGTTCTCTATGATCCGGAATGCCCATTGTGCGTAAGATTTAAGCAGGGACTGGAATACCTGGATAAAAATATCTGTTATTGGTCCGTGAGAGATGAAGAAGTCTATTTGGAGTTCCCTGAGCTATCCAGGCAAGCATGTTTGGATAAAATTCATATGATTACAGAGGATAGAAAAATATTAGTGGGGCCAGAGGTTGTGGATTATTTGGCCAGCAGGATTCCTGGAGTCTCCAAACTAGGCTGGCTTCTGGATAATGAGCAGGGGAAAAAGATTAAGGACTATTTTTATCAAAAAGTAGAAGAATTACGGGAACTGTCGCAAAAAAAAGAAAAAGAATGCGACCAATGTCCCCGTAAATAAATTAAAAAAGATTTGAAGCGATCTGCTGGATTGCAGTGGATTTACCCATTGAGTAGAAGTGCAAACAAGGAACTTTCATTGCCACCAGTTCTTTGGCCTGCTGGATGGACCATTCAACACCCACGTTTTTGACTTCTTCATCATTTCGACATTTATCAATGGCATCGATAAGGTCGTCTGGCATATCGATAAAAAAGTTACGCGGAAGATTTGTAATCTGCGACTTCATCGTGATCGGTTTGAGACCTGGGATGATAGGAATAGTAATTCCTTCTGCCCGGCATTTTTCTACATATTCAAAATATTTTTTGTTATCAAAAAACATTTGTGTCACTACGTATTCGGCCCCATTTTGAATCTTCTGTTTCAAATACTTCAGATCGTTTTTGAGATTCGGGGATTCAAAATGTTTCTCGGGATAACCCGCGACACCAATGCAAAATTTTGTTGGAGTAGGGTTTTGAAGTTCATCTGAAAGATAGACCCCTTTATTCATGTGATGGATCTGATCAACCAGATCTTCAGCAAATCTGTGACCGCCAGGAGTGGCTTCAAATGATTTTTGTCCCTTAATGGGATCGCCTCTTAAGGCCAGAACGTTGTCTATTCCCAAGAAATTGAGATCAATCAGGGCGTATTCAGTTTCTTCTTTAGTAAAGCCGCCACAGATAATATGCGGGACTGTATCGACATTGAACTTATGCATTAGGGCGGCACAAATGGAAACGGTACCTGGACGTTTACGTATTGAACGTTGTTCTAGTAAACCGTTGGGCATTTTTTTATAAACAAATTCCTCTCTATGATAGGTGACATCGATGAACTTGGGTTTAAACTCCATCAATGGCGCCATGTTATCAAATAGTTTTTGAATACTTTCGCCAGTACTAGGGGGAAGGATCTCTAATGAGAAGAGAGTACCCTTGGAATTTTTTATATGATCAGTAACCTTGGCCATAATTACATTAAGTTAGCTGAGAGCCACTTCTCCATTTCGTTTAATGATTTGTCTTTTCTCTTAGCATAATCCTCTAGCTGATCCCTGCCAATCCTTCCGACGTTAAAATATTTAGATTCAGGGTGAGCAAAGTACCAACCGCTGACTGAAGATGGTGGAACCATTGCCATCGATTCAGTAAGAGATACTCCGATAGTATTCTGGATATCCAGCATATTAAAGAGAGTGATCTTCTCTAAATGGTCTGGGCAAGCAGCGTAGCCAGGAGCTGGTCTAATTCCCTGGTATTTTTCTTTAACGAGTTCAGAGGTTGGAATTTCTTCTGTTGGTACGTAACCCCAGTACTCTTTTCTGACTTTTTGATGGAGTCTTTCAGCGAAAGCTTCTGCCAGTCGATCGGCCAGGGACTTAACGATAATTAGAGAGTAATCATCCTGGGCCGCTTCATATTTTTTGCATAGCTCATCCAACCCGATACCCGAAGTGACACAGAAAGCTCCCATATAGTCGACTTTACCCAGTTCTTTCGGGGCTACAAAGTCAGACAGAGCAGCATTGGGAGAAGTGGCTTCATCCATTTGTCTTTGTGAGCGGAGCATATGGAGTTTAGCCTTCACTTTGTCGGCGTTCCCAACCTGAAGAACTTTTTGATGTTTTCCGTGATTGTCACAGTTCCATTCATGAACTTTGTCTTCAACGGCGTACACTTCAATATCATCCCCTGTTGAATTGGCCGGGAATAATCCAAAGACGGCTTTCGCCTTAAGGGACTTATTTTTGATAATATCTTTAAGTAGGGCCTGAGCATCATTAAATAACTTCTTGGCTTCTGTTCCATAGGTTTCATCCTGAAGAATGGAAGGGTAACTTCCACGCATTCTCCAAGTCATAAAAAATGGAGTCCAGTCAATATATGGGACAAGGTCCGCAATTGGGAAATCTTCTAAAACAGTTAACCCAAGTTTAATCGGTCTTCTGATCTCAGTTTTGTCCCAGTCAATTTTGACTTTGTTTTTTCGGGCATTATCAAGACTCAATAGCTTCTCTGCTTTTTGAGTTTCCTCATGATGCTCACGCATCTTTTTATATTCGGCTTTCTGCTCCTCATGGAGTTTTTGCTTGGTATTGTCATTGAGAAACTTTTCAACAACCGGAACGGCACGTGAAGCGTCTGATACGTGGATAACAGCTCCGTCATAATAGGGATCGATTTTAACTGCTGTGTGAACTCGAGAAGTTGTCGCCCCACCAATCAGAAGAGGAACTTTGAAGTTTAGCCGCTGCATTTCTTTAGCAACGTGGGTCATCTCATCAAGAGAAGGGGTAATAAGCCCTGAAAGCCCAATCATATCTACGTCTCGCTTTTTGGCTTCTTCAAGAATTTTCTCGCAAGGAACCATCACTCCCATGTCAATAACTTCATAGTTATTACAACCGAGCACAACTCCTACGATGTTTTTTCCAATATCATGAACGTCACCCTTCACGGTTGCCATGAGAATTCTTCCATTTCGCTTGGCCACGGCCCCAGACTTTTCAGCTTCAATAAATGGCTGAAGGTAAGCCACGGCTTTTTTCATGACTCGTGCTGATTTCACAACTTGGGGGAGAAACATTTTTCCTTCGCCGAAGAGATCACCAACGATACTCATTCCGGCCATAAGTGGACCTTCAATAACATCAAGTGGTCTTGGCAGCTTTGCTCTGGCCTCTTCGGTATCAGCATCAATGAAGTCAACAATGCCTTTAACCAGTGCATGGGATAAGCGCTGTTCAACTGGAAGGGAGCGCCATTCTTCATCTTTCTTTTCTACTTTTGCCTGGCCTTTCACTTTGCTGGCAAATTCAATCAGGCGCTCAGTGGCTTCAGGATTTCTGTTAAAGATAACGTCTTCTACCAGAATTAATAAATCTGCAGGAATGTCAGTATAAACTGGCAGGGCCCCTGCATTTACAATCCCCATGTCTAGGCCGGCTTTAATGGCATGATAAAGAAAAGCCGAATGCATGGATTCGCGAACAAGATTATTTCCACGGAAAGAGAATGAAAGGTTAGAAATCCCCCCACTGGTTTTTGCGTATGGGAGATTCTGTTTTATCCAAGTGATCGCCTTGATAAAATCAACTGCGTAGTTGTTATGCTCTTCCATCCCTGTACCAACAGTCAGGATGTTTGGGTCGAAAATAATGTCTTCGGCCTTGAATTTTACTGTTTCAGTTAAAATTTTATAGGCGCGAGAGCAGATTTCAATTCTTCTTTCAAAGTTATCGGCCTGACCTTTCTCATCAAAGGCCATGACCACAACTGCTGCCCCATATTTTCTCACAAGCTTGGCCTGTTCAATAAACTTAGCTTCACCTTCTTTGAGTGAGATTGAGTTTACAATCGCCTTACCTTGAACGCGTTTAAGGCCTTCTTCGATGACACTCCACTTAGAAGAATCAATCATCACCGGAACTTTACAGATATCGGGCTCTGAAGCAATCAGGTTCAAAAAATGAACCATCGCTTCTTCTGAGTTAATCATCCCGTCATCCATGTTCACATCGATGATTTGGGCGCCGTTCTCAACTTGCTCACGGGCAACACGCAGAGCTTCTTCGAAGTTTTTTTCAATGATTAGTTTTTTGAAGGCAATTGAACCAGTCAGATTGGTTCTTTCACCAATGTTGATGAAGTTTGATCCTGGGAAAATTTTCAGGGGCTCAAGACCCGAGAGTTTAGGGATTTTTTCAAGCTCTGGTAAAACTCTTGGAGAGTAACCTTTGGCCACTTCGGCAATCGCCTGAATATGGTGGTTGGTTGTTCCGCAGCATCCGCCAACAATATTAACCCATTTATTTTTTAGAAATTCTGAAAGTGTCGCTGACATATGTTGAGGGGTCTCATCATATTGCCCAAATTCATTTGGAAGACCAGCGTTGGGGTAAACAGAAATATGGAAAGGTGATTCTTTAGCAAGAACTTCAACGTAGGGCCGCATGAGTTCTGCACCTAGTGCGCAGTTAATGCCGATAGACAGAAGAGGGTAGTGAGAAACAGAGTAGAGAAAAGCTTCAATCGTCTGACCTGAAAGAGTTCGTCCGGAAGCATCGGTAATAGTTCCTGAAACCATCACGGGCAGAGGTTCTTTGTTTTCTTTTTCAAAATAATCAGCAATCGCAAAGAGAGCTGCCTTACAGTTGAGCGTATCGAAAACAGTTTCCACCAAAAGGATGTCGACTCCACCTTCGACTAGATATTTTGTTTGTTCATAGTAGTTAGCAACAAGGATATCAAAATCCACAGCTCGAAAGCCCGGATTGTTCACGTCAGGAGAAAGTGAGGCGGTCTTGGTCGTTGGACCGATTGAGCCAGCTACGAACCTAGGCTTTGAAGGATCTTTCTTAGTAAATTCTTCTGCACATTTTTTAGCAAGTTTAGCTGCGACCAAATTTAATTCAGGAACAAGTGCTTCCATGTTGTAGTCACTCATGGAAATTTGAGTGCAACTAAAGGTGTTGGTTTCAATTATATCTGCGCCGGCCTCTAGATATTTATTATGAATTTCTTCAATGACTTTGGGATTTGATAAAACGAGCAGATCGTTATTACCTTTAAGTGGGCTCTTCCAATCTAGAAAGCGAGTCCCTCGATAATCATTTTCCTGCAGATTATATTTCTGGATCATGGTCCCCATGGCGCCATCAAGGATCAAAACTTTTTCTTTCAGTACTTGCTGTATTTTCACTGCCGATTATCCTTATCAATGTTTAAGCGGGTAGAGTATTAATTGTTTAGATTTACGTCAAGGAATATCTAATGATTCTAGCTAGTTGAATTATATTTAGACGTGGCAGACAGAATTGGTCAAGAAAATCACGCAACTAGCCGATAATTAGACAATCCGAGGTACGAATGAAAACATTTTTTTGGCTATTAACTGTTACTACCACGCAAGTTCTGGCCCAGGCACCAGGGCCGAGTAGTGAAATGAGCGAATATTTTAGTGATGCGAATAAAGCCGAAACAGTCTCCAATCTCAAGCAGCGTATTCTCAATGGATGTACTGACCCCATTAAAAAAGGTCTGCCAGTAGTGGCAGATGAGATGGTCTACCGAGTGGATCAGATTAAATCGAATCTTGAAAAAAGTTTCTCAAAATCATTTTCAGAAAATCCAAAAATTAAAGAAGCTCTCTACAAAGAGCTAGAATCAATTGGCGCCGATAGTGGTTGCCAGCTTGAGGGTAACGACTGTCGTGCACGTTTAGTCGCTACAAGTGTTTATTATTTTCAAAACCTTCGTCCCGATATTCCGGGATGTAAGGACTATGCCTCTAAGCCGCCAATGACTAAAGGTTTTGACAATAATTGCGAGATCGAACTTAAGTATCGAAATCAACGCTTAAAAATTTATGGGCAAGCTAACGGTGGAATGGATGCCCGTGGAATTTATACGGATCAGCTGATCCAGCAATTGAATAATTTCTCAGACAAAATTTTAAGAGATGTTCTTCACAGAACAGTGGCGATGCCAAATAAGAAAAAGCCAGAAGTGAAAGATCCGATCAATCTGAATATTTGTAACAGTGTCCCTTATGGGGTCGTTTATAATTATCCACTTCGGATGAATATTTACCGCGACCCGATCAGCGGGATCGACCCGAGTCAAGCTGTTGTGAAGATCGAGAAAAAAACTGAACCAACTACCTGTGTAGAAGAAAAACTCTCGCTTTATAGTGAGTTTGTCCCCTTAAATTTTGAAGAGGGGCGAAGTACCGCGGGGATTGATCAGATTGAGCCAGTGAAAGAAAAAATTAAGGCTTTTATTCTGGCCAACCCAAACATGATCATTACTGATGTATCAGTTACTTCAAGTTCTTCCAGGACTCCTTACTACAAAGTGGGAGCTGGCGGTAAGAAGGTTTTAGATCCTGGAAGTGATCAGAGAAATAAAACCCTTGCCGAAGAGCGGGCCAAATTTGCTGAGCAGGCCTTAAATGAATTGAAGGGATCGAGCTCGGAGTTGTCTAAAGTTAATTTTGAAATCAAGTCGGCGCTCGCTGGCCCTGAATTTACTGCGACCGACCTCAACAACCGTTTTGTGACTAAAGACTCACCAGATTATGCTAAAAAAGTCCAAGAAGTGTATGATGCCAATAAGGAGCTTTTAGAAAAAGAAGCACTTGTTAAATCATCCTCAGACCTGCTGGATGAGAAAAGATTCAGCAATCTGTATCAGGCCAAGTACAAACCGTTTCAAGGTTTTAGAATCAATATTTCCGGGTATAAAAAAGAAAGCATGAAGTGTGGTGAGAGCGCCGGCGCACCTACTAAAGGTTCTCCAACGGCCCCGGCCAAGAGTTCTAACCAGTAATCATCAAATAAAAGCCAGTCAGAAAAAAAGCGAACGCCCCCAAGAGAAACACATTGGGGGCCCTTTTGTGATAAATACACTCGAGCATTGAAACCCAGACGGGTCCTGTGATGGCAATTGAAGTCAGTGTCCCAACGTGAGCGTATTTTAAAGCCGCCAGATACAGCGTCAGTGATAAAAAACACCCACACACGGCCGATGCAACCAAGAGGGATTGCTCCCTCTTTCTCAGTGATATGACGTCTTTAAACACCGTGATATAACTTTTTGGACTAATCAATAAAAAACCAATTAGTGCACCCAAACAGCGGATAACGTTTACTTGAAACGTTTCTAATGTTGGGTCCGCTTCATAGGCAGAGCGAGTGAGCATTACGCCAAAGGCATCAAGAGTAATCCCCAAAAATGCCCACATAAAACTCTTCATATCCCATGAACCGGTCGAGCGATTGCGCTCCAGCATGAAAATGAAGATACAAATAATCATGCAGATAACAGAAAGGGTTTGGTTCAGGGAAAAAAGTTGATTCAAAAAGAAGTAGCCATAGATCCCGAGCATCAAGGGTTGAAAACTATACAGAACGAGTGAGCGTCCGGCGCCTAAAGTTGCGAAGGCCCGAAACAAAAAGATGTCGCCAATGCATAGACCTGAGAGTCCGCTTAGTAAGAGCAGCAGCAAAGGATAAGTGCCGACTGAAACCATTTGCTGCGAATAAAGCATCGCTATAACGAACGCCAAAAAAGCGATGAAAACTTTTACCTGATTAATCCACATAGAAGAAAAGCGCTTCGCATATAACGTAAAAACCATACTGGCAGTTGAAAATGCGAGATTTGCACCTATACCAAAGGCATAGACTTCTAAAGAATTCAAAAAGCTTCCTTTGTTAAGTAAGGATATTGTACAATAATTTTTATGAGTCAGGAAGATTGGAAAAATAAACTTACGCCCGAGCAATACAACGTCTGCCGACTTGGTGGAACGGAGAGTCCATTTTCTGGAAAGTTTAATAAACACTACGAAGCCGGCACTTATACGTGTAGTGTTTGTGGGCAGGAGCTGTTCAGTTCCAGCACTAAATTTGATTCTGGTTCGGGCTGGCCCAGCTTCACGGATATCATGAATTCACAAAACGTTAGCCTCAAAGACGATTACGCCTATAACATGCATCGAGTTGAGGCCCTTTGTTCAAAGTGTGGATCTCATCTGGGCCATGTCTTTGAAGACGGACCTGCTCCCACTGGAAAACGATGGTGTATAAACTCAGTCTCTTTAGATTTTAAGCCTTTAAAGCCATAAAAACCCAAATAATCCTGTAAAAAATTCATCCTTTAACGCGACTTAAGTTGCGTGACTGCACCTTCAATTCTAAAAAGACGACACGAATTTATTCGAGGAGATCTTTATGAAAAGTCTTTTATTGGCCTTCACTATTCTGACCAGCTCTCTAGCTTTTAGTCAGTCTATGATTGTGATGAAAACAGGTAAAGTCTTAACTATTGATGAGCAGGGCATGCTCTATGATTTAGGCAACTTTCTTCTGCCTTACCAGATTAAGCAGATGGGTGGACGTTATGTCATTGATGAAAACCGCAAACTTCGTACTGTTGATCGTAATGGATTCATGTACTCAAAAGAGGAAGAAGATAAAGTTCCAGTAAACATAGATTTTTTTGGAGATAACCATTTTATCACCAAATTTGGAAAGGTCTTCTCATTTGACGAACAGGGATTTTTCTTTGAATCAGATAAAGAAAGTGAATTCAGAAATATTAAAAATCATGGTGGGAATTTTTTCGTAGCTGAAAAAAGAGAAGAGAGAAAAAAAGTTCTCGCTCTTTATGTGATCAGTAATCTGGGTCAGATTGTTGAAGTTAATGTTCCTGGGCTAGATCTTGAGAATATCTACAATACCGGTGGTCAGTATTTCTCAACTTCTAAGGGTGAGCTTTTTACTGTATCTTCGGATGGATTTGTTTATTCAAAACTATCTATGGGTACATTTAAAGGTTGGGAATTGAAAAAGGGTGGTAACTACTTTATCGCCCATAATAGTGTTTACACAATTTCTCAAAGTGGACTGCTCATGAGTGTGGCATCTGCCGCAGATATTGGTGCAGTTAAGCATTTTGGCACAAATTTTTTCATCACTCAGGATGGCCGCTTGTTCACCATTTCCTCTACAGGAGCCATTAAAAATGTTCCTTTCGATTATAAGCTTTCTGATATTTCCCAATTCTCGCACTTATGATACGTTATCTCCCGAGGTAATCCCCTCGGGAGATTTTTATGGCCATTTCTTATATTTCTGAAAACAACAACTTTCGCATCGAAGTCAAAACTGACTTTGATTTTGATCAGTCTAACCCTCTTAATTATCAATACATCTTTAAGTACACCATTTTGATAACCAATATAGGTGATGTTTCCGCCCAACTTTTGTCCCGTAAGTGGAATATCAAGGATGCTAAAAACGAATTAAAGTTTGTTGAGGGTCCAGGTGTCATTGGTCAGCAACCTGATTTCCAGGCGGGTGAATCTTTTGAGTATTCAAGTTTTTGTCCACTTCCGACCATGAGCGGAGAGATGTGGGGACATTTTAATATGATCAATAAGTACGGTCAGAGTTTCAAGATTGATACTCCGTTGTTTAAATTTGATGTTCCGAAAGAATATATTGATAATTACTGAGCCAGAGAATCAAAACGCGTCTTTAAAAGGGCCAAACTTTCATTCATATCATTCATGAGCTCTTCTTTAGGGATATCCTCGTAGTTTTGGTCTCTGATCAAGTCGTGCATGATCCGCAGGCGCTCGAGGATATTCAAAATGTCATGAGAGATTTGGCGTTTATCCATTTTCACTTACCAGCTGAAAAGTGGTCTCGATCGGGCCAAACTTCATTTCGATTACATCATTAGGCTTGAGTGGTCCAACACCTGCTGGAGTTCCAGTAAAAATGAGATCCCCATCGCAAATAGGAAAGAATTTATCCACGTAATGAATAATGTCGTTAGGTTTCAAAAGGGCATTAGACAGTTTGCTTTCTTGGCGTATTTCGCCGTTCACTTTCAGGATAAATGGTGTTTCCTGCCAGTTAAGGAAATCACGTACACCTTGAATTGGGGTGCAGATCGCAGAGTTTTTAAAAACCTTGGAAATCTCCCAAGGATGACCTTTAGTCTTGAGTTCTTTTTGGAGATCACGCAAAGTGAGATCAAGTCCAAGCCCAAGTCCTATAATATTTTTTTTATAGAGTTTAAACACCACTTCGCATTCGTGATGAATAAGTCCCCTTTCCCAGGGAAGGGAAATGGTGCCTTGATTCTTAATTTCTTTGAAGACACTTGCTGGTTTGAGAAACAGAACGGGCATTTCGGGCGCCGCCTCTTTCATCTCAGCAATGTGATCGGAGTAGTTTTTTCCCAAACAAATGATTTTATCCATGACTGAAAGCTTAGCAAAAAATCATTAGTTTTCAAATATCCATGTTACATAACTTCCCAGAAGGGGATTATAGGAAAAACGGCCTTCGGGCCCAAAGGATAAGGTCGAGTGAATCGCCAGAATGAAGGTTTCATTACCTTGTCTGAGATAAATGGGTCCGCCGGAATCCCCAGAAAAAGAGAAAGTGTCATTGAGCTCAATGATTTTGTTATCAAGATCCATTTTTTTAAATTTGGGTGTGATGACGGTTCTGGAATTCTTTTTGTCTCTTTCTCCGAAGCCAAAACGGTACAAGGCCCCTGTCACAGTCACGCCTCTATAAATGGGGAAGATTTTTATTGCAGGAGGAATGTTCTCATCAAGAAAAATTTTGGCCAGATCTGACAGATAACGCGAGGACTTGGATTTGTAATTGGGATGAATCGTATACTTTTTTACCGAAAGTGATTTGTTCTTCGGGTTGTAGGAACTCTCTGTAAAAATACGAACTTTAAGAATTTCGCCTTCAAGGCAGTGGGCAGCTGTAACGATTAAAGTGGGAGAGACCGCTACCCCGGTGCAGGTGAAAACTCCGGTCGGACGGGTGACTTCAATGCATAGACTCGAATTAAATTCGTCCCATCCCCGTAATTGTGCAAAACCTAGAATGGGCATAGTTATGGTCCAAATTAAAAAGAAAAGTCTCACCGAAACCTCCGGTGAGACCAAGGTACCATACTAAATTTTTTAAAAACGTTTTAATTCCAGTTAGCGAAGATCCAGTCTTTTCGACTTGATACTAGGGGGTTATAAGAGAATTTCCCTTCTGGACCATAAGAGAGAGTTGAGTGAATGGCCACGAGATACATCTGGCCATCGCGTTGAATGAAGATTGGTCCACCTGAATCACCAGAGTAAGAGTACATGTCATCCAGCTCCAAAACCTTATCTTCAGTTTTGATCGCCTTAAACAGTGGCGTTATAAGAGTTCTCACATTTGATTGCGAGCGTGCACCATATCCCACTCGGAGAAGTTTACCTTTGAAGTTCGTATCATTTTTCATGATGGGGAAAATAGTCGTTGATTCAGGAAGTTTTGAGGAAAGCTTGATGCGCGCAAGGTCCGCTTTGAAGTTGGACGAACTTTTATCATATTCAGGGTGAAGCTCGAAGTGTTCAACATCCCATGATTGAGCATTAGGGTTGTAGGCAGATTGATTGAAAATCCTAACTTTAAGAATCTTCCCGTCTAAGCAATGTGCTGCTGTTAAAACCACGTCGTCTTTGATCGCCACACCTGTGCAAGTGAACTTTCCTTCTGGTCTTGTCACTTCTATGACGAGGCTTGAATTGAAGTTACTCCAGTCTACATTTTGCGCTACGGCAGTCGTTGTCGTAATCATAAACATCACCATAATCCTTGGTATTGTTAATCTCACATTCCCCTCCTGGGCTTGTGTACTCTCGTGACAATTATAGCCATGGATGGAATTGCGTGTCTAAGGTGCTTTTTGGCACTTTGGCAAAACTTACAGATTTGGTCTGTTATTAAAGACTTACGGCACCATTAAGCACTCGTTACCGGTTGTTTAAAAAATGGAAGCATAGTAATTTTAGTGAATGTCATTAAAGCGCTTATTGAATATTTCCTTACTATCTCTGTTCTTAGTGATTGCTTCAATTGCGGAGGTCCAATCTCACACGATTTCTTATTCAGATGTGGCCGAAGTCACCATTGAGGTTGAAGATCTTTCAGCTCCGATTACACCCGGCCTCTTTAATCTTGTTCCCATCATTATTTTTCTTGAAACTTCCGTACTCTACGTTTCCCTTGCAGAATCTTCTTCGCTAACTTCCACTATCCCACAACTTCTGTGCTCACACCGTATTGCCCTTCCTCCACCATCTTTAATTTAATTGGAATCGATTAATTTAAAAATGTAATCAAGAGGTCGTTATGTTTAGTGAATGGAAGAGTGACTTAAAATCATCATTAGTTGTTTTCTTAGTGGCCTTGCCTTTATGTCTGGGAATTGCTCTGGCTTCTAATGCCCCAATGTCGGCAGGTCTCTTTGCCGGAATCATCGGTGGTATTGTAGTGGGAGCCTTAAGTGGCTCACACGTCGGAGTTTCGGGTCCTGCAGCAGGTCTAACTGTCATTGTTCTCAATGGTATTACCCAACTAGGCAGTTTTGAAATTTTTGCTTCTGCGATTTTTCTTGCGGGTCTTTTTCAAATTTTATTTGGCTTCATCCGTGGGGGAATGATCGGGAACTTTTTTCCAACTGCGGTGGTACGAGGAATGCTTGCTGCCATCGGCTTGATTTTGATCATCAAGCAGTATCCCAATGCTCTAGGACTCATTAATGGCGGCGGGGTTCAGTACGGTATTGTTATCATTTCTCTTTTCTCTCTGGGGATTATGCTGTTCTGGGAAAAGATGGCCTACAGAGGGCTTAAATTTTTCAAACTCGTTCCAGGGGCCTTGATTGCAGTCGCATGCTCAATTATCATAAATGCCCTTTATCAAACGTACTTTCCAAGTCTCGCCCTTGGCTCACAATATTTGGTGCAGATGCCTTTTCACGGCGGGTTAAGCGAAATCTTCTCCATGGTAAGACTGCCTGACTTCACTCACATTTTTGATGGGGCGGTCGTACAGATTGCGCTCACCATTGCAATCGTCGCTTCCATTGAGACCCTGTTATGCGTGGACGCTGCTGACAAAATTGATCCTGATAAAAGAGTCACCTCTAAGGACCGCGAGCTACTTGCTCAAGGTGTAGGGAACGCTATCTCTGGACTAGTGGGTGGCCTACCTATTACTGCGGTGATTGTTAGGACATCGGCCAATATTGAGGCGGGAAATAAAACGAAACTTTCGGCTATCTTGCATGGAGTTTGGTTGATTACTTGTGTGGCCCTCATTCCGGGTATTTTGAATATGATTCCTTTGGCCAGTCTTGCCTGCGTTTTGTTACTGGTAGGTTATAAGCTCTGTAAACCGATGCACTTTATGCAAATGAAAAATCGTGGAGCAGATCAGCTCCTTATTTTCTGCACGACTATTATCGCAATTCTCGCGACAGATCTTTTAAAAGGGATCTTTGTTGGAATTGTGGTTGCTCTTTTCTTTGAGCTTAATAAGCTCACAAGACAGCCTTTTACCATTTCTCACGAAAATGATCACTCCGTTATCGAATTTACTAAAAATGTGGCATTCTTTCATAAACCTCAAATTCAAAAAGCCATAGACTCTGCACCCAACGGAAAAAAAATCAAAATACGTGGCATGAAAAATGTTAAAGTTCATATTGATGTACATGAATTAATTATTGAGCACAAAAATGTCGAGATCGATTGAAGTTAGTCCAATTTGTATAATTGAAACTCCATTTAAGGAGAAATTCGGAATCCCTCGCCAGTCGATGTTGATTCCCGAAGCTCTCGGAAAAATGGAGTTTCCTAAAAACGATTTTTTTATGGAAGCCTTTCGGGGTATCGAAGGCTTCTCTCATCTCTGGCTCATATTTTCTTTTCACGAAGCAGTTGGAGAGGGTGCCAAGGCACTGGTTCGCCCCCCAAGATTTTCGGGCAAAGAAAAATGGGGTGTCTTTGCAACTCGCTCTCCCCACCGTCCTAATCACCTAGGTCTTTCGGTTGTGAAATTTAAAAGTATTGATTATAGCTCAAGTAAAATCATCTTGATGGTTGAAGGAGTGGATTTAGTTTCAGGCACTCCTATCATGGACATCAAGCCCTACATCGCTTACGCAGACTCCTATCCACTGGCCACCTCGGGCCCTTTTCAGGAAAGCCCCATTTTTAAAAAAGTTGTCTGGAAAACGGAAGCGGAAATGAATCCAGAAACTAAAAGATTAATTGAAAAGGTTATTGGTCTTGACCCAAGATCAGGTGCTGATCAGATGGATTCTTTTGGCGTATCCATCGCTGGGTACAATGTACGCTTTCAAATGACTGATGGTGAGTTTGTGATTTTAGAAGTGACTAAGGAGTAGTCTGAAATTCGTAGTCCCCAAGGATGCCAAATTTAACATTCGCTTTTCCTGCAAAACCATCAATATCATTCCCAAAAATCACGTAATCTTTCATGATCGTAAACGGACTCTGATTGGTTTCCCACCCCAGGGCCTGTGTGGTGTAGAGTGCCAGATTGTAATGAGGCAAATATCTGAATAGCTCTTTAGTGCGTGCTGGAAGTTCTTTATTAAATGATTGAATGAGAACTGGAACTTCAAAAGAGCTGCGTGCCAGAAATCCATGGCCCCATCTGCCATTTTCTCCAACAGATTCTCCGTGATCAGAGAGATAAATCACCAGCGTTTTAGATTTTTGTTTTTCAAGAATTGTTTTTAGCTCATTCCAAAAGAGATCAAATTCAACGACTGAGTTATCGTAGTCATTAATTCTTTGGTTTGTGTCTTTATTCTTGAATTTAGCTGTTGCGGTTGTTGAACGCAATTCCCAAGGTCCGTGCGAGCCTCTCTGGTGGAGCATGATAAAATGTTTGCCTCCCGTCTGAAGGAGTTCGGATAGTTTTGGCAGAAGAACCCTGTCGATGACGGCGTTAGGGTCCACTGTTGCGGGAGAAACCGATTCAAGGCTGCGGTAATCATCTAGGTAAGCGGTACACAAATAAGGCGCAATATAGCGAAGTTGCTGGCCCGACTGGGCAGAAAGAAAATGGGTAGAGTATCCAATCTGTTTGGCCGACCTGAAGATGCAATGCTCACCCTTAGCGGCTTTAATTCCGCCTGCTTCGCCGTAACCCAGATTTAGAAAAAAAGCGACACTGATATCTGTTGAGACTCCGGCCGAGAGTCCAACGGTATGGAAAAAGTTAGGCGAACCTTTTAGTTGATCAAGATGGGGAGTGGTCGCTCGCTCATAACCAAAGAGACTCATGTGGTGAGGGGAGAGACTCTCACCTAGGACCAAAATGATGTTGTCCCATTCTTGCTTGGGACCCTTCGTTAGTTTGAGATTTACCGACTCGTTTTGCTCAAGAGAAAAACGTTTTGAATCCATTTTGTAGGGAAGAATTCGTCCCATAAAATAAGAAAGAGAAAGGTAAACATTAAAACCGGTCAGTTCACGAGTTGAGGGCTGGCGTCCCCAAGTATTGCCTGTGACGTATGTTCTTGCAGGGTTATACAGAAAATAAAGAATCAATAAAGCCGGCACAATCTTGAAAGCAAACTGAGTCTTGAGACGCTTGTGAAAATAGTAACCAATGGCAAGAGGAATCAAAGTGAAGGCTAGGGGAATGAGAACGTGCTGAAGTTCAGCCGTCAAGACGCCGGCAATTTCATGCATTTCAGAGAACAAAAGGAAAATTTCATTGGGCAGTATCTGAGTTCCAAAATAAGAGAGATGGGCCATCTGAGCAAAGTTCAGAATCATGATGAAACTTAAAATGAAAAAGCGAGTTTTTGATCCTTTCGCAAATGTGAAGAAGAGAAAGAAGGCAAACATCGCCAGATTTTTTTCAAACGTCAGCCAGGTGATAGGATAACCCTTGAGAGCGTAAAACCCATACTGCTGCCCAAGAGTCAAAACGAGAAAAATTAACGCTAAAGAAATGTGGTTTCGCGCTTTTTGAAACATGCTGAAAATTATCCGCGTGTCTTGAGTTCTTTAAAGACTCTCTCTAGCAGAGCTTTGCATTGAGCTTCGTCTAGTCCATGGAGCATGTGACTCGGTGGAAGAGCTTTTAAGCTCTTCTCAGAGTTGCTCTTAAAAGAAACAAGTCTATTGTTGATGTTGTTTCTAAGAGTTCTGAGCTTTTTATCAGTAAAGGCACTTAGGTCTGAGTAATCTTTCATTTTCTATTCCTGAATTTAAATCCAACTTTAGGTTTTCTGTTATCTTCTGGTTTTTTTGAGGCGTCTGTCGATTGTGGCGCTCTAGCTGCGGGACGCTGCTCATTTCGCTGCTCACCGCGCTCTGGTCTCGGCTTGTGTTCGGGTCTTGGGCCTCTGACTGCGCGTGGATCACGGAAATTAGTTTCCTTAGACGGTTTTACATATTGCTCAGGCACGCCCACAAAATTTTCTGCAGAGAGTTTGAGACCAATTGTTTTTTCAATACGTTTGAGAGCATCTCTTTCTGTTTCATCACAAAAAGAAATAGCGTCGCCTTCTTTGCCGGCGCGGGCCGTTCTTCCAATTCGGTGAACATAACTTTCAGCTTCTACTGGAAGGTCATAATTCACCACGTGAGAAATACCCTGGACATCAATTCCGCGGGCAGCAATATCAGTCGCAATGAGGACTTTAATCTTTCCTTGCTTAAAGTTCTCAAGTGCCTGTTCGCGAGCTGACTGAGATTTATTTCCGTGAATAGCAGCACATGGGATCTTAAAGAAATTAAGGTAATCAACAATCTTATTGGCGCCGTGTTTCGTGCGCGTGAAAACCAACGTGAGTTCAGTTGATTCTTCGTTAATGATTTTTTTGAGCAGCTGGTTCTTATCGGCTTTTTTACAGTGAATGATTCGTTGATCGATTTTTTCGACTGTTGTCGAAGGAGGAGTGACTTCAACTTTCTTCGGGTTATGAAGAAGTTTGGCCGCTAGTGAAGCAATCTCGCCTGGCATAGTGGCCGAGAAAAGAAGTGTTTGCTTTTTAGGTGGCAGCTTGGGAATAATTTTTCTGATGTCGTTAATGAATCCCATATCAAGCATTCGGTCAGCTTCATCGAGCACAAAGATTTCAACTCGGCCAAGTCGGCAGTGACCCTGGTTCATGAGATCCAAAAGACGTCCCGGTGTAGCGACCAGAATATCCAAACCGTTTCTTAGGGCATTGACCTGAGTGCCTTGGCCCACGCCACCGAAGATAACAGCATATTTTAATTTAAGACCTTCACCGTATTTATCTAAGCTCTCTTTGATTTGAGAAGCTAGCTCACGAGTCGGAGCAAGAATCAGCGCCCGAGGCTCACATGGCATAAGGCTGAAGTCTCGATTAGCGAGACGCTGAAGCATAGGGAGAGTGAAAGCAGCAGTTTTTCCAGTACCCGTTTGAGCGATTCCCAAGAGGTCACTACCTTCAAGAAGATGAGGAATCGATTCGGCCTGGATAGGGGTTGGAGTTGTATAACCGGCTTTTTCTAGGTTTTGTAGAAGCTGCGCGTGGAGCTTGAGTTCATTGAATTTTAACATGTGCGGACAATCGTTCTTTACGCGTCAATCGTCAATCTAAACTCATTTCAAAACTGAGAAAATCCGGTGGATTGGGGGCCCATTTATGGCCTGATCTCATGAACTTAAGCTATTTTCCCCACTTAAATTGACATTTGTAGCTAATTAGCTACAATGCAAAGGAGTACATTTTGAGGGTCTCGATCTATGAGAGTGAAAGTGGAGATAGTCCATTTAAACTTTGGTTTCATTCCATTGGTGATTCACTGATACTTCAAAGAATTCGAATGAGAATTCTCAGGATTGAAGAAGGAAATTTAGGGGATCATAAATATTTAGGCGAAGACGTTTATGAACTCAGAATGACGTTTGGTGGCGGAATCAGAATTTATTATGGAATTTATAATAATGAGGTCGTTCTACTGCTGACTGGTGGAAATAAAAACTCCCAGCAAAGAGACATCATAAAAGCGCGAAGCCTGTGGCAAAAATTTTTGGAGAAAAATAGATGAAATCAGCAATTCCATTTGAGGATTTTTTAAAAGAGTCTCTCGTGGGTGATGAGGAATCACAATTTAATTTACTCAAGGTCGCTTTCGAAGAAAACTACGACATGCCTGGGGCCATTATGAGAGCTATCCGCGTTGTGGCCGAAGTCCGGGGAATCTCCCATCTGGCCGAGAATGCAGACTTAAACCGAGAAAATCTTTACCGCGTTCTGTCTGGAAACACTTTTCCTCGAATTGATACGTTCTTTAAAATTATAAACGCGCTCGGGCTTAGGCTTACAGTTGAGCCTAAAGTAAGTTAGTGCTACATTATTCTGATGAAAGTCCTCATCTCACGTAAAGATCTCCGGGATACCACCTCTGGGGTGCCTAAAAAGGTGCTGCAAGAGCTTCAATTCTTTAACAAATCTGGCCATGAAGCCTTTGCGATTGCAGAGACCATAAATACTGAAATGGTTAAGGAATTCGGAGGCGTCCCAGTTAAGACTTTTCGTTGGCCCTTCTCTGGCTATTTTCGCCGTCAGTTTTATCATCAACAAGTCGAGCGCTGGGTTCGTAAAAATCGTCCCTCCATCGTTATTGGCCACGGTGATATTCTTCACCAGGATGTTCTCTATATTCACAACTGTGTTCACCTCGCCCATGAATTAATCGAAGGTAAACCTTTGCCGGCCGATCATGAGGTAGGGAAAGTTCATTCGGCGATCTTTGAAAAAGGCTCATATAAACTTCTCGTCTGTAATTCGCAGATGATGAAGGATGATTTAGTCAAACGTTTTCAGGTTGATGCCAATAAAGCCGTGGTGATTTATCCTGAAGTGAATCTTGCTAAATTTAAAGTTGATGACGCTGCAAAAGTAAAAAAAGAGTGGCGGACAAAGTTTGGGTTTGCTGAGGATGATTTTGTGATAGGGCTCGTCACCTCAGGCAATTTTAAAAAGAGAAATCTTGGGCTTTTAATCGAAGCGTATAAAGAAATCGCCCAGACAAATCCCAAAGCGAAGTTGTTCATTGCGGGCGGAAATATTGATCAGAAATACAAAGATCAAGCGCCCAAAGAAGGTGTGGTTTTTGCTCCACCAATAATTGATGTGAAAAATTATTATTACCTCTTAGACGTCTTTGTCCTTCCTGCCCACATTGAGGAATTTGGCCGAAGTGTGCTGGAGGCGATGTACTGTGGAGTACCGGTTATTACTACTAAATATGTGGGTGCGAGTGAAATCCTCGAGGGAAGTTCCCGTGAATTTATCTTGGAAGAGATCACACAGGCGAACTTAGTGGCAAAGTTAAAACGACTGATGGATCAAGAGATTTTTAAGTTGGTTTCAACTCAAAATATAAAAACTGCGCAAGCTTATAGCTCAGAAGTTCAGAGTAACGTCTTCGGTGAAGTGCTGACGAAATTTGGAATCCTACGTGGATAAGCTTCAAGAACTCATCAAGACTCACAAACTTCTGCCTCATCCAGAGGGCGGGTACTATAAAGAAACTTATCGTTCGGATTATTCGACGGGGATTTTTTATTTGCTCACTAAGGGCGAGAAATCAAGCTTTCACCGAATTAAATCAGACGAGATGTGGCACTTCTATGGTGGGGATTCACTAACAGTGGTGGAGATTTCACAAGAGGGTGCTCTTAAAGAAACCCGCCTGGATAAAGATCATGTTCAGTATGTAGTACCGGCCGGAGTGTGGTTCGGGGCCTACCTTGAAAATGACTCCAATTACGCTTTTGTGGGGTGCACCGTAGCTCCTGCTTTTCACTTTGAAGATTTCGAATTGGCCTCGAAAGATGTCTTTCTAAAGAGTTATCCTCAGCATGCTGCTATGATTCATAGATTAATTACCTGATTTTAATCATCAAACTTCATATGTCACATCAGCTTCAATCTGGTACTGATTTCGTAAATTGGTTACATCAAACCTAGGAGTATTTATGAAATTGGCCCTACTTGCCCTTTTAATGTTTTCTTCAACTGTCTTTGCTTTTGAGAAAGTAAAAATCAACGGCAAACTCTATGTGGCAAATGGTTTTGATGACAACGATCTGGTTGAGTTAACTGTAGTTGGAACTCTTCCTAACTCTTGTTACAAAAATCCTTCTTACGAAATCGAAAGAAAAGATAATAAATTTTCAGTCCGTTTATTTGCTCACTACGTTCCATTGCCTGAAGGCTGTAGAGAAGTGTCGATGCCATACACAGAAACGATTAATTTTGGGATGATGTATGCTGGAGATTATGGTGTTGCTTTAATTAACAAAAAGAATACTGAACTTAAAAGTCTTCAAATTAAAACAGCTTCATCTCAGCTAGTTGATGAGTTTTTGTACGGTAACGTCAGTGGTGTTGTTGAAAACGATTATAACCGTGAAATCGAGCTTATCGGTGTTAACCCAGTTAACTGCCTAGAGTTGGATAAAGTTGTTGCTGACGTACAAAATGCAATGATTGTTGTAAGACCACTTTTTAAAGAAGTTGGAACTTGTGAAAATAAACCAACTCCGTTCAAAATTAAATACACTGTTCCATTCCTTGATGACCAAGTGAAAGGTGTTCTTCTTCATGTGAGAGTGATGAACGGTAGATCTTACAATTATCTTTATCAGAATCAGATGAAATAGTTTTCTTGATCGCGGGTCACTAGCCATTACGGCTGGTGACCTTTTTGGCATTTCAGGTCTGAAGTATATTCTTCTACAAATCTATAATTATTCAAATTGAGTCGCAAAAACTGTAATTAACCCAATGCTTTTAAAAAGAATTATCGCAAATTTGCGATAATTGGCAATCTAGGGTATATTATGGAAGTTAGGGTATTTCCGCAGGTTGAAAAGGTCTTAAGTAAGGAATCAAAAGAAATAAGGCAAGATCTTCAGGATGTGCTGGAAAAGATTGAGCTAAACTTCAAATTAGGTATGCCACTCATTAAAAGCTTGGGCTCTATTTTTCCTGGCTTGAGTGAAATTCGGATAAAAGACAGATCTGGGCCATTTAGAGTGATTTATATCTTAAAGCGAAAAGAAGTTATTTATCTTATTCATGCTTTTAGGAAAAAAACACAAAAGTTACCTGAAAAAGAAAAGCAAATAATTTTGAAGAGACTGAAGGAAATAACCAATGAGCAAGATTAAATCGTATAAAAGTGTTCATCATTTTTCTCGAGACGCATTGAATTTAAATGATTATGAAAGTTGGCTCATTACTTTCAAGAATAAACTAATTAAGTTGATAATTGAAACCAGGAAGAAAAATAATCTATCTCAACAAGATCTTGCTCTTATTTTGGGGACGACTCAATCAGTGGTCAGCAGGATTGAATCGGGTCCTTCGAAGGGTATAACTATTGATTACCTCTTAAGGGTTGCTACCGGGTTAGGAATCTTGCCTCATAAGATGATTAAGTTGGCAGCGTAGTTAGAGTCTAGTTATCGCATAAAATTAAGTCATCAAAAGTGAAGTCACTAAGACCAAGAGCATTGGGTTTTACAGAGCAGAATCTTCCAGGTCTGGTTTGAACAATTCCATCCGTAGTTCCTAGAAAGTATACTTTAGAGTCTTCTGGAGAATTTTTCCCAAGCCAGCTTTCATTAGAGGTTGGAGAAAAATACTGTACTTGCAAAGCAGAATTTCCAGGAAGGCCAGGGGTCAATGGTGTGATATAAGCATCCCACTTTTTCCCGGGAACTTTGACGGTGTTATCAACAAATGATGAAATATTAGAACAAGGAATTGAAAGTTTGAACACATTCTCTTTATCTAGTATTTCCTTTAATCCGCTAGCTAGTTGAGCGCAGTTTGAAAAGTAATCAGGCAAAGTTAATTTTAATCCTGCCTTCATCTTATTTCTTTTAAGTGTCGACTCATTTTTTTTCATATCTTTTGTTAGGATGTCGGCATTGTAATTTTTTACTGTCACTTTATTTAATTCGAATAAGTTTTTAACTTTGACCATCTTGCTATCTTGGCTCCAAGGTAGGTCGAACCCTTCTATTTCACCACTTGTGATTAAAAAATAATATATTGGATTGTAGTACCCAAGGCTTTTGTATCTTTTGTCGTCTGCTTTGTTGCCATAGAGGATCAGATCACTATCTTCATCTTTTGTAGTAAGTAGGAGTTCGTATTTAGGGGTCGAAATAGTTCCTTGGTAAACGATTGAATCACGCACATCTTTTGGGTAGAAACAATTTGGCATTACGCCGCGAACTCCGAAATCAGCATTTTCCATGGACCAGCCAAACCTTAGGTATATACTCCTGAGTACGTGGTCAATGTTGACGTCGTTTTTGAATGAAAAGCAGAATGCATTATCTTTCTGGGGGGGACAGGTTTCATAGCCTGGGAAAAGCCAGTTTTTGTGATTGGTTAATTGCTCAAACTCGTAAATAAAGTTTGGAAGTTTATAGATCTGACCATTGCACATCTTGATATCATTTTTAATTCCAATTTCGACTTTGACTCTCTTGCATGATGAAGCCAAAATTGATTTCCCATCTTCCGCACATGACACCTTTTTGTTTTTAAGTATAGAGTTTGACCTAAATTCACCTATCTCGGCTGAAAAACGAGGGTATATATGATTAATGACAAAGAAACTGGACCAATCGTCTGCTTTTACTGGGTTTAAAAAAAAGACCGGGTAGGCGATATTTATCTTAGTGGTTGTTTTTTTATTCATGCCACCTGAGAAATATAGGCTAATTGCTACAACTAGGACTGCAACAAATATAATGAGATAGGGAAACGAGAATCTGGGAGTTTTTATTTTGTACTCCAGTCGTGTTGATCTATGTATTCATCTAGGTAATTACCGGATATTCCAGGGCCACCAGGTATAAATACAATTGATTTTTTGCATGTCTTATTCTCATAATGAGAATAATTATTATTAATAACTTTTTTCATGATGCTAAAATGATACCTCTATCCAATGTCCTTGATAACTACTTTAGGAAAAAGATTTCAGTAATCTTATTTGTCACTTTCTTGTGCGCCTCGGCGACAGCACTAATCCTTGGATATTTAAAAAACAAGAGCGATTTGAAGTCAACTTTGCAGGTCTCTTCCTCTATTTACTCCTCACTCCTTTATAGTAAAGATTGGGATTTGCTGAATAAATTCTCCTCCGTCCTTATTAATGATAATAATTTGCAATCTATAAAAATTCAGTCTAAAGAAAACAATGGTCTTCTTTATTCATACTCAAATAATCAAAACGGACTGATCCCAGTTCATTGTAGTTCAAATTCTCAGTCTGAATTAATTAAGCTTTCTATTTGCCGGAATATCGTAGGATTGGAATATCTGAGCTATATAATTGGACTTGTGTTGTTATTCGCAGTGGTCGCATATCTATTTTTCTTAAAATCAAAAAAGAATGCTGTTTTATTTTTTGATGAGATTTCAGGAAAGATCAGCGATATCCTCAGCAAAGAAATTCCACCTGGGTCAACGTTCCACATCAAAGAGCTAAATGACCTTTATTCTAACATAACGGAGAAATCCAAACGCATCGAGAAACTTGCTCGCACAGCCGCGCTTGTTGATATCTCTCG
>JAIFLR010000059.1 GCA_020048985.1 Halobacteriovorax sp.
ATGTCCTTCTTGTGGCCACTATAAAGGCAAACAAGTTCTAGAGATTAAAGTAAAAGCAGATACTCAAACAGCTCAAGCTTAATTCAAAAAGAAAATCAAACTTAAAAAGCCTTCGAAAGAAGGCTTTTTTATTTGTTAGAGGTATTCATGAAATTCAATACGAAAATCCTAGGTACCGGCAGTTTTCTTCCTGATAAAATTCTCACCAACGACGACATCGCAAAACGTGTTGAAACAAATCATCAATGGATCGTTGAAAGAACCGGGATTCACGCCCGCAGGATTGCCGACCCTTCAAAAGATGAAACTCCGAGCGGAATGGCAAAAATCGCCACACAAAGAGCACTTGAAGCGGCCAATCTGACTCCTAATGATATCGATCTCATTTTATTTTCAACAACTATCCCTGATCAGTTTTTTCCGAACACTGCCTGTATGCTTCAGCACAAACTTGGCATCACGAATGGTTGTCCGGCCCTTGATATCAATGCTGCATGCACTGGATGGATGTATGCCATTCCGATGGCGGATGCCATGATCAAAACTGGCCTCTACAAACATATCCTGGTCGTTGGAAGTGAAATGACGAGTTCATTTAACAACTGGGACGACCGTAATACCTGTATCCTCTTTGGAGACGGTTGCGGAGTAGCAATCCTTGGCCGAGCTGCTGAAAATGAAGAATCGCAAATTTTTTCTACAGTTCTGACAGCGGACTCAACAAAGAAAGATCACCTGACACTACCAGCTGGTGGTGCGGTCAAACGTATCACTCACGAGGTTCTGGATAAAGGCGAGAACTGGGTCACCATGAATGGCCAGGAAGTTTTTAAATCTGCCGTGAAAACCATGGCCGCTTTGAGTGAAAAAGTCATTCAAGACTCGGGCAAAACCATGAAAGATGTTGATTGGTTTATCCCTCACCAGGCCAACCTTCGTATTATCGAAGCCGTTGGAACCCGTTTTGGTTTTCCTCAAGAAAAAGTTATTATCAATGTTGATAAGTATGCGAATACTTCTTCTGCTACAGTTCCCGTCGCGCTGGACGAATATATTCGTTCAGGAAAAATCAAGCGTGGAGACAATCTTCTTTTGGCGGCTTTTGGTGCAGGATTAACTGCAGGAGCTGTCTTCCTTAAATACTAGGGGCCATCAATGAAAATTACGATCGTTTTTCCCGGTCAGGGAACTCAATATGTAGGAATGGGTAAAGATTTTGTTGAAACTCATTTTTTTGAACGGGCCAACGAAGCAACTGGCTACGACCTCAAACAGATCATGTTGGAAGGTCCTGCAGAGACTCTAAAGTTAACCGAAAATACCCAGCCCGCTATTGTCGCTCATTCACTTATGTTATTTGAGCAACTCAAACCAATACTTGCGGCCAAAGAAGTCAATGTTGAGCGAGTGCTTGGCCACTCTGTAGGTGAATATGCTGCTCTCGCGGCTGCGGGTGTTCTCACATATGAAGATGCCGTCCGCGCCGTACATTTTCGCGGAAAATTCATGCAAGATGCCGCCCCTGAGGGCAAAGGCACCATGTATGCCATTCTCAAACAAACTGAAGAAAATATTCTTGAGGCGTGTACTGCGGCTTCAACTGAACTTGAAAAAGTAAGCCCCGCAAATTTTAATGAACCATCCCAAATTGTAATCTCCGGTGATAAAGCAGCGTGTGAGCGGGCAATTAAATACTTGGAAGAAAAAACCGCGGCCAGAGTAAAAGCAATCGAACTTCAAGTCTCTGCCCCCTTCCACTGCTCTCTTATGAAGCCAGCAGAACTCAAACTGAAAGAAGTTTTGGATAAGGCGATATTTAAAAAGAATCGTTTTCCCTATGTCGCCAATATAGATGCTAAAACTTATGCCCCAGAAACGAGTGCTGAGACCATCAAAGACAATCTTCTCAAGCAAGTATGTGGTTCAGTACTATGGACGCAAAGTATTCAACAAATCAGTGAAGACAACATCATTATCGAATGCGGCCCAGGAAAAGTTCTGGCCGGCCTGATTAAAAAAATTAACCCAAACTTGAAAGTCATCAGTCTTGATTCCGAGACAGGATTTTCTGAAGTCGAGGCTTTATGATCGCTACTTATTCTGACCTAAAAAACAAAGTCATCTTAGTCACTGGAGCGGGACGAGGAATTGGTAAAGCTATCGGCTTGGCCCTGGCGTCTCAAGGTGCCCATGTCGTATTTAACTACCGAGGCGATGAAGCCAAGGCAGCTGGCCTGAAAGAAGAATTTGAAAAGGCTGGCGGAAAGGCCACCGGATTAAAATTTGACGTAACTGACTATGAAGCCATGACCAAAGCCATTGATGAATTTACTAAAACAGTAGCTCCTATCTCTGGGCTCGTAAATAACGCCGGGATTTCAAAAGATACTCTGCTTCTACGTTTAAAGCCTGACGAAATAAATTCTATCATTGATACAAACCTGAAAGGTTGCATGTTGGTGACTCAGGCCCTTTCGCGAAATTTCTTAAGAGCAGAAAATGTTTCAATCGTTAATATGGGCTCTATTGTTGGTCTAATGGGAAATGCTTCACAAGCCGCTTACGCCGCTTCTAAAGCAGGAATCATTGGATTCTCAAAATCTGTCGCCAAAGAACTGGCTTCACGAAATGTCCGATGTAACGTCATCTGTCCGGGATTCATTCAAACTGAAATGACTGAAGCACTTAATGAAAAAGCTAAAGAAGAATACTCAAAGGCTATTCCCCTTGCTCGCTTCGGCACCACTGATGAAGTTTCAAACCTCACTTGCTTTCTTTTAAGCCAGGCTTCTTCCTACATGACGGGGGAAGTTTTAAAGATTGACGGTGGCCTTTATATTTAATGTCTGCTTAAAGCCTTCAGAAGTTGGTTTGCGTGGTGTTACATCTCATTAAATCTGGTAACTTACGGACCAGATTCAACGCTCTGAACTAATGATAAAAATTGACGGCAGGATGCACATCTAATAAATTACTGCATCTCACATTTTGGAGGATTTAATGGAATTACAAGAAAAAGTAATTAAGCTCGTTTCTGAAGCAACAAAGATGGACGCGGCCAACATCAGCCTAAACACAAGCTTCGTTGATGATCTTAACCTCGATTCTTTAGACATGGTTGAACTCATGATGAAAATGGAAGATGAGTTTGGCGTAGAGATTCCAGAAGATGAAACTGAGAATCTTAAGTCTATTGGAGACGTTGTTAGTTATTTAAAAACAAAGTCACACTAACCGAAATGGCCTCCGCAAGGAGGCTTTTTCGTTTTGAGAATACTATATGAAACTAAATCGCGTAGCTGTAACCGGAATGGGTGCGATCTGCGGTCTAGGGAACTCCCTGGACGAGGTTTGGAAGAACGCCCTTGCCGGAAAAACCGGAATCACCACTTTAGAAAATCAATCTACTGAAGGCTGGCCTGTTACTTTTGGTGGAGAGATTAAAAACTTCAAGCTTGATGAGAGTCTGATGTCTTTAAAAGATCAGGACCGCTTTGATCTTTTTAACCAGTATGCTCTCCACTCTGCTGATGAAGCCATTAAACAATCCGGATTATTGGAAGCCAAATATTCTCCTGCCAAAATTGGAACTATTTTTGGTACGGGTTTAGGTGGATTCCCACACATTGAAGCGAATTATAAAATATTTTTAGAGAAAGGCGCTCGTCGTGTTTCTCCGTTCTTTATCCCCTCCGTTATCCCCAATATGCCAGAAGGATTAATCTCCATTCATTATGGTTTCCAGGGAATCAACTTTGCCGTCGCTTCAGCTTGCGCTTCAAGTGCTCACGCAATTGGCCTAGCTGCTTCTGAAATCATGATGGGCAGACAAGATGCTATGATCACTGGTGGAACTGAAGGTGTTATTACTGGTTACACCATCGCAGGTTTTGCCAGCATGAAGGCACTTTCAAAAAGAAATGATGAACCAGGCCGTGCTTCTCGTCCTTACGACTTGGGCCGCGATGGATTTGTTATGGGTGAAGGTGCTGGAATTTTAGTTTTAGAAAACTACGATAAAGCAGTCGCTCGTGGCGCTCGCATAATAGCTGAAGTCATGGGCTTCGGTGCAAGCTCAGACGCTTACCACATCACTGCCCCACATCCTGAAGGCACTGGTGCCCTTTTGTGTATGCAACAGACGATGGAACTCTCCGGAGTACGTATAGAAGAAGTGGGTTACGTGAATGCTCACGGAACTTCTACTCCCCTTGGTGATATTGCAGAAACTCAGGCGATCAAAAAAGTTTTTGGTGATCATGCTTATAAAATGAACGTGAGTTCCACTAAGTCCATGACGGGACATCTCCTCGGTGCTGCTGGTGGACTCGAGTCTATTTTCTGTATCAAGGCACTTGAAACAGGAATGCTTCCTCCAACGATTAACCTCGAAAATCAGGATCCTCAATGTGACCTGGATTACGTGGCGAATGTGGCGAAGAAAAAAGACATCATGTACGCTTTGAATAATTCTTTTGGTTTTGGTGGAACGAATTCTTCGACGTTGTTTAAAAAGCACGTTTAAATTTACTTAAAACTCAAAAACAAGAAAATGGCATTGGCCAATATAAAGCCGTTAATCAAACGCTGATAGCTTTTCTCGCTGGTAAATTCAAATACCTTTTTCCCAATTAAATATCTGACAGAAAGAGCAATCGCACTTCCGATCAGGTAGTGAGCTAAGAACTTATGGCCTTGAACCAGAACGAGAATCGTTAGCTGAAAAGTAGCCATGAAGGCATAATCAAAACTGACTCCAGCCATGACTTTATTTTTTTCAGAATACAAACTAGAAACAAGTGGCGTAAGAACCGATCCCCCCATATTCGAGAGGCCATGAATAAGTCCCATTGAGGTCAGGGCGAGCTTGAGTCGCCTCTTCATGACTCGCTGAAGTTTCGACCTCAGACGGGAAGACGTTCTCAAAATAAAGGCGATAAACAACATGACTGTCACAAAAACACGTATTTCAAATTTGAGATCAAAGTTCTGAGTTAAATACATCCCTAATACGAGACTAGGGATACAAAATAGAAGAAATGACTTTCGATAACTGCCATCTAGTTTCTGTTTTCTGAAATCCCAAACCTGACTCCAGCTTAGGGCGGCAGAGGCCGGCAATAAATACAGAAGAATTTCATGATACTCGTAGCCCGCAATCAGCAGGATAGGAGTTCCAAACAGTAGTATTCCAACCCCAAAAAGAGACTGAATGACTGAGAGGATGAGAATTAAACCGTAAATCGCCATAGGACCTAATGGTAGACCATAACCTAGACGGACATGACCTAAGAGGTAGAAATTACATAGAGTGTCTAGGCGCACAAATAGCTGTTTTTTAATAGGCATAGCCCTAAGTATTTCTTAAAATATGGCAAACCCCCTCGGAGACATTCAAGATGCAAAATTCACTCAATAATACGGATCAAGAAGTTTATAAATGGATTCAAAAAGAACAAGAACGCCAGGAGATGGGACTTGAGCTTATTGCCTCTGAAAACTACTGCTCAAAAGCTGTCATGGAAGCACAAGGATCTTGTCTCACAAACAAGTATGCTGAGGGTTATCCTAAAAAACGTTATTACAACGGTTGTGAATTCGTTGATGAAATAGAAACTTTAGCAATCGAAAGACTAAAGCAAATCTTCAATGTGAAATACGCAAACGTTCAACCTCATTCTGGCTCAGGTGCCAACATGGCCGTTTACATGGCGATGATGAATCATGGTGATAAATTTTTAGGAATGGATCTCGCTCAAGGTGGACACCTGACTCATGGTTCTCCTGTTAATTTCTCTGGAAAACTTTATAAGGCCCTTCATTACGGTCTCGAACAGGGAACGGAGACAATTGACTATAACCAGATGGAAGATATCGCGAAAAAAGAAAAGCCTCGCATGATTATCGCTGGTGCCTCTGCCTATCCACGAATTATTGATTTCAAAAAAATCTCTGACATCGCTAAATCCGTTGATGCCATTCTTATGGTGGACATGGCCCACATCGCCGGATTGATCGCTGCCGGCCTCCATCCCTCTCCAGTTGAATTAGCTGATGTCGTGACTTCAACCACTCATAAAACTCTGCGTGGCCCTCGTGGTGGTTTGATCATTACCAACAATGAAGACCTTGCTAAAAAATTTAACTCTCTTATTTTCCCAGGAATTCAAGGCGGACCACTTGAACACGTGATCGCTGGTAAGGCGGTCGCTTTTAAAGAGGCCCTTGATCCATCGTTTAAAACTTACCAAGAGCAGGTGGTTAAGAATTCTAAAATCCTGGCCAAAACGTTAATGGATAATGGAATCGAATTAGTTTCAGGTGGGACAGATAACCATCTTATCCTTTTAAAAACTGATTCTGTGAATATGAGCGGAAAAGAAGCAGGTGAAATACTTGAAAGAGCAGATATCACTTGTAACAAGAACATGGTTCCAAATGACAAGCGCTCTCCGTTTGTAACTTCAGGTATTCGACTTGGAACACCTGCTGTAACGACTCGCGGATTTAAAGAAACTGAAATCAAAATCATGGGGGAATTGATCGTAAAAGCTCTGAAGAACCCTACAGATGAGAAGATTCAAAAAGACGTCAAAAACAGTGTTCGTGAACTTTGTCTTAAATTTCCGGTCTACGGATAGAAAGGATTTGAAATGAAATGGTTATTACTTATAAGTTTATTTGCTTGTACTTCTCATAAAGCCCCAGAAACAACTGCTACCGAAAGTGATGCGAAACCTGTGAGTCCACTGACGGTTGAGCCATGTCTTTGTATGAAAATCTTCCAGCCAGTTTGCGCTGGCGGAATTAATTACGGAAATTCATGTGAAGCTGAGTGTAACGGACATAAGACATGGACTGACGGGAATTGTGGAGCTCTGAAGAAAAAATAGTCATGCGATTCGTATGGCTGATTATTCTAAACCTTTCGCTGTTAAGCTGCGCTTCTCTGCGAAAGGATCATTCATCTTTAAAATTACCAGAAGCTACCCCCGAAGGTCAGGGCATTATCTTTTCCTCAAGAGGAAGCTGTAATGCCTCCTTAATCACTCATTCCACTGTACTGACCAACTCTCACTGCCTGGCCAAAGCCTCGGGGGCAAAAGTCTACGGCATTCTCAGGTCCCCCACTGGAGACACCTTCGTAAGTTTCAAAAGGATTATTTATCAATCTGAATATACTGAAGGGCATGATTTTCAAAAAGCTAATAACCCTGACTATGCTGTATTAGAACTGGAATCTGCCCTCGAAAATGTCAAACCTCTGATAATAAAAAGAACAGCGTTCAATGAGAACATGCCGGTCTTCCTTCATTCGCTTGAATTGCATCAAGACATGTCCATAACATTAAGAAAATCAAAATGCTTCACGTTTAAAAACAACTGGGATTCAGATTATAAAACGGGATTAAGAAACGTCTTCATCTATCAGGGTTCTGGCACAAAAGAGGACTGTCTCATCAAAGAAGGTTACTCAGGTTCCGCCCTTCAAAACGATCGAGGAGAAATGATTGGAGTCCTACGGCAGCTTGAGAATCAAAAAGTCATCAACGGTAGGAAACAAGGGAGTCTGGGGATCGCCACCAGTATGAGCTGTCTGGACCTATTTGATTCCAAGTTAAATAAGTCAATGGATCCTAAATGTAGTGATGAAACTCGCTACGACCGTAAAGAAGAGTTTGTCGCACTCCTCAAGGTTAAGATTGATCAAGAGCTAAAGTTACAGACGAACTCTCTCCCACCATTGTTTCAATATTCGGTACGCTCCATAAAAGATGAGATCGACCCCAAGGGTCTTATTTATAAAAATACTTTCAGGATAGAACCCCATTGTATAAACACTCAAAAATTGGCCGGGATAACACATGAGGGAGAAATCTGGGATCTTCACATTGAAATCAGAATCACGTTCGATAAAATCAAAGGCTTTGGTTTCTCACCGGCGAAGTCAACAAAATCACCTTCCCTCGCTAAGCTAAAAGAACTAAAACCTCTCCCCTACTGCGACTAATTTATAATTTAAAATTCGCGCACGCCTTTCTTCTCTTGGCGTCCACAACATTAGGCATTTCAGGCTTATCTACTGAAGCGTTCTGAAATGATTTCATCATATGCTGAGTATTGATGTTTCTCATGGGAGCGATTTCTGATGGTCCGTTGAAATTCCCATTCTCATCGCTGTGATACTCTTCCTGGAAAAAATTATCTCCAAACAAGCTTTGGATGGTTTCTTTCTTGTCAGATGCCGAGCAGATTTTTTTATCTCCTGCAGCGTCTTTAGCAAATGTATTCAAATCAAAAGTGCTCCAATCGGTTTTAGTATAAATCTTTTGAAGACGGATTCGGGAAGCTTTATAGGCATCCAATCCGACCTGCATGTCTCCAGCATAGAGAGTTTTTTTCATGTTCTCGTCTGGTATTTCTTTTTTATAGGCCTCACAAGCAGCATAAAGCTTCGTATTCTTCTTAATGTCGGCGAGAGCTTTCTCCAGATCCCCCCACGTTTCAAGAGTCTCAGCTCTTATTTTATAGAAATCGGCCAGTCCCGATAAGCAGATCTGCATATTGCCTTCACCAAGGCTCGCCATAATGGTGTAGGTCGAGAGCAAGTTTCCTTTATCCTTATTCGGGATATAGGGATCAGAAAAAT
>JAIFLR010000111.1 GCA_020048985.1 Halobacteriovorax sp.
AATAGAGCCTGCCTCCATTTCCTTGGCCCCAGCATTCGAAGTCATGATTAGAATCACGTTTCTAAAGTCCGAGGTTCGGCCATTGGAATCGGTTAGTGATCCATGGTCCATAACCTGAAGAAGGACATTAAAGACATCCGGATGGGCTTTCTCGATCTCATCCATTAAAAGAACTGAGTATGGGTTCTTATGGATCGCATCTGTCAAAATTCCGCCTTGATCGAAGCCCACATAACCTGGAGGGGCCCCGATTAATTTAGAAACCGTGTGCTTCTCCATGAACTCAGACATATCTATCCGCACAAAGTTAATGCCCATAATATGTGCCAATTGTTTGGCAAGTTCGGTTTTACCAACACCAGTTGGACCATTGAACATGAAATTTGCTATCGGTTTGTTAGGATGCCCAAGACCCGATCTCGAAAGGATGAGCGCATTTGAAACCTTATCAATGGCCTCATCTTGCCCATAGATCATCATTTTTAGATCTCGGTCCAAAAAGCGCAGTTTCTCTTTCTCATTTACCGAAATAGACTTTTGTGGGATTCGGGCAATTTTTGAAACAATAAGTTCGATGTCCTCAAGTTTCACCTCCGTCCCTTCAATGCTTTCTGGTTTCAAACGTAGGTATGAGCCTACCTCATCGATCACATCGATGGCCTTATCAGGAAGTTTTCGATCGGTAACATGTTTATGGGAAAGCTCAACGGCCGCTCTAATGATCGCATCGGGGTATTTTACCCTGTGATGGTCTTCAAATTTAGACTTGAGTCCCATAAGGATCTGGACTGAGTCTTCAACGGTCGGCTCCAAAACGTCAATTTTTTGAAAACGACGGTTCAGGGCCTGATCTTTCTCAAAATATTTTCGGTATTCATCAAAAGTAGTGGACCCCATACAACGAATCGTACCTTTCGATAGGGCCGGTTTGAGCAAGTTTGAGGCATCCAAGCTGCCGCCAGATGTCGCACCCGCACCAATAATAGTATGGATCTCATCAATAAAGAGTATGGAACCATTCCCTTCATTTTGTTTTTCAAGGGCCTGAAGAACGAGCTTCAATCTCTCTTCAAAGTCACCACGAAATTTTGTCCCGGCCAGTAGCGAGGCCATGTCCAGGCTATAAACTGTGGTGTTGGCAAGAATACTTGGGACTTTTTTCTCCACGATGGATTTCGCCAGACCTTCAGCAATTGCCGTTTTACCGACACCTGAGTCCCCTACTAGAATTGGATTGTTTTTTCGTCTACGACACAGAATTTGGATAATCCGCTGGATTTCATCCTCTCTGCCAATAATGGGATCTATCTTACCTTGACGAGCAAGGTTGTTAAGATTCGTTGTGTACTCATTAAGGGCCTTTTCAAACTTCTCTTCACGGCGAAATGTTTCCTGGCCTGGTTCAACATTTACGTCCTCATCTGGACGATTGACCGGTTTATCTAAAGAGTGGGAAATCTTTTCGACCACATCAATTCGGCTTATTCCCTGCTGCTCAAGAAAATAAGTAGCATGAGACTCTTTCTCACTAAACATAGCGACTAAAATGTTAATCGCCTGAATGGATTTTTTACCTGAACTTTGAATATGGATAGCAGCACGCTGAATAACTCTTTGAAGGCTCAAAGAAATCTCAGGCTGATAAAATATCCCATTCTCCTTGGCCACTTCCCTGAGTTGGTCATTTCCGAACTGCTTCCTATTAAGGTCCTGGATCTCATCCGGACTCAAAAGTGAAAAGTTTGAATCATCGTCTATAAACTTTGCGAGCTCCTTGCGAAGATCCGACAAGTTTGCACCACAATCCGTCAGGACCTCGGTCACCGTCTCATCTTCCATCATGGAAAGAAGGACATTCTCCAAGGTCAAAAACTCATGGCGCTTTTCATTCGCTCGTTTAATGGCCCGATTTAAAATTTGTTCTAGTTTTTGGCTAATCATATAAAGACCTCACTGCTTCATTATACAGAAGATATGCTCGAAAAGAACAAAGGCAAGGTTAAGAAAGAAGTTTAATTATTCGACAGGATCAGTACTACACCGTAATGGGTGACCATTATCTCGTGCGTATTTCATGACTTTTGCGACCTTAGATTCGGCGACTTCATAGGTATAAATACCGCACACACCAAATCCCTTCTGGTGGACTGCGAGCATGATGGCCTGCGCATCATCATGATTTTTGCTGAAAAATTTCTGTAAAACCAGAATGACGAATTCCATAGTTGTATAGTCATCATTATGCATGAGGACTTTATACATACGGGGAGGCTGCAACTTCTGTTTGTTGATCGTTGCAGTGCCAGATTGTTCATCTTTGTCAGTTTCTGAAGACATAATTTGTTTCACATTGGTATATTAACGAGGATGCACCAATTCCAAATGAAAGGCAATACTCCCCCATGGATTCTCAAGCGCTCAAAAACAGATTGCAAAAAAATATAAAAAAGCTCAAATCCTACATTCAAAAGAATGGGATTGAGGCTTATCGAATCTACAATAAGGATATTCCAGAGTATCCCTACTTAATAGATATATACGGAACAGACGCCGTTATCTATGAACAGGGCAAAAAACTTGGCGAAGAGGATGAGCCTAAGAGAGCTCAACACCAAAAAGATATCGAAGTCGCGATTCAAGAGACATTTAATATTGCCCCTGAAAGGCAGCATTTTAAAATCCGACAGAAACAAAAAGGCAACGAGCAATACAAACCTCTCGCCCCTGGCTCTGATGAATATTTTACCGTGAATGAGCCTCCATTTAAATTTTGGGTCAATCTCGAGCGCTATCTTGATACGGGTCTATTTCTCGATCACCGTCCACTTCGTCAGCACCTATTTACAACTGTGGCGGGAAAGAAAGTTTTAAATCTTTTCTCTTATACTTGCTCTCTTAGTGTTGCTGCCGCCAAAGGTGGGGCCTCAGTCACTTCCATTGATATGTCCCGCACCTACTTGGACTGGGGAATGGAAAATTTTGTCCTTAATGATTTAGACCCCAAGGCCCACCGTTTTATTCAGGCCGACGTATTAAAAGAGCTGCAGATTATGATTGAGGCCAACGTCAAATTTGATGTTATCTTGCTCGATCCCCCTAGCTTTTCAAATTCAAAACGCATGGAAGATGATCTCGATATTGAAAGGGATCACCCAATTCTCGTCCGTGACTGTATGAAACTCCTCACCCAAGAAGGCACACTCTACTTTTCTACCAATAAAAGAAAATTTGAACTCCACAGAATTATTAGCTCTGCCTATGAGTGCAAAGAGATCTCCCAGTGGACTATCCCTCAGGATTTCCACCAATCCTTCATTCATCAGGCCTTCACGCTGAAGAAAAAACCCGAATAAGTAGAAAAACTTATAATAATTAGTAGTTATTCTTGTAACATCTTCTAACACTCTCGATCCCTAAACAGCCGTAACCAAATGGTATTACTCATATAACTCGGTGCCGGAGTAATAAATAGCTGGTTTCTGGGCCATCTTGACCAATCGTTTCCACCATTGATAGAAAGCTCAGTAACGATTGTCATCCTTGGGAAGGGATATCAATTTTGGGAAAACAACATGGGGGAACTATGAAAAATTTGATGATGACGCTTTCACTGGCTCTTTTAACGACGGGTGCATACGCTGCTCCTGAAAAGTTTATTGTGGAAACAGTTGAAGTTCAGGATTTCCATTCTGCCCATAAAGGTATGGATGTTGCTGGTGCTGGAAGTGGTGCCGGAGTAAACCCATCGAAGCCGGGTGTATCACTAGACCAGGTTGGACAAGTCATTGCAGTTGCAAAAGACATCGTGGCCCTCGGTGAGTCAATCTATACATTGGTTCAAAAAGGTAAGCCTTCAAACACAACTGACTTCACTCCGATTTCGGTTGTTCCCCGTGACCCTATTACCAAAGAAATTGCTGATCCTTTCGAGATGGAATCTTGTTCAATGCCTGTTCAGAAAAAGTTTGTCACTTCAATCAAGTCTGCAGCTGGTGGTGAAGGTGTTAGATTCGAGTACATGGTTATTTACACTTATGGTTGTTCATACAATGGAACAGGTAAATACATTCAAAACGCAATTGTTCAGCCAGTATCTGTGAAGACAAGTTACGGTTGGGATTTCAATGCAACAATGAAGCTTAACGGAATCATGAATCACGGTACAAAAGCTCAGCCAGTTGTAGGAGCTTTGCTTTCAATTAAGTATTCAATGAATTCTTGGCACACAGCTTTTGAAAGAAACGATACCATCCACATTACTGCGAATGGCGAACTTAAAAATTATTCAAACTAAGAAACTCTAGGGCCCACGAAAGTGGGCCTTTTTTTTTGATTTATTGGCAATGAGGGATGATCGAAGAGAGTTTCTTATAGGCCTTGTTAAAGGCTTTTCCGTAATCACTAATCCCACAATTCTGAGTGAAACAAACAATGGATTCTTCTGCCTTGTAAGCCCCCATTTCTAAAACGGCTACTGCGCGATGAAAGCGGCCTTCCTGCTCAATCCCCTGAAGTTTAAGCTCATATTCGGCCTCCTCAGCAGAGGAAACTTCAAGATAGTTCTTATCATGAAGCATTTTAGTGAAGTCAAAATTGATGGTGTAGCCAGAGTTATTAAACTCTTTCTCTGGGACATAGACCCGACATTCAGCAAAGGCTATCGCAGATTGAAGCAGAGTTGTAATAATGACTAGAAAGCGCATACGTTCTCCTGATCAAAAAATGCTAAACAAGCTGTTCATAAAAGTCATCACAATCTGACCAATTAAACTGTCCGAATGCATACAACGTTCCTTTATAAGGCTCTTATTAAAATACTTCATCAAGTCTAAGTCTTTGTTTTTTCTTCATTAAGCCCTACAATTAAGAAAACTTGTGGAAACTCTTGGACCTATTGCTCCGATACTTCTTTATCAAACAAAAGGATTCTCTCATGGTACGTGTGTTGTTATCAGTTGCACTCTTCAGTCTATGTATTCAAGCTCAAAATTCTCATGCCAAAGAGAAGTTAACTGCCACTCCCATGAATTCACCCGTTAAAGAAGCCTATTTAAAAGTAAAGCTCGAAGGATTTAATTCAGTTGCTGAGGTTCTTTTTAAGCCGAAGAATGGCGGGAACGAAGTCTCTGGCGAGGTAATAAAAGAAGGAAGTACGTTCATCGGCAAATTAAAGAGCAGTTTTCTAAATCCTGACAAGTACGAATACAGAGTCAAAATAAGAACCGCTTCAGGAAAGTCTCAGCAGGATGAAGCTGCTTCTGTCGCATTCATTACCTTTGAAATAGACCCATCATTAGGTGTTGCAGATCCGGGTGAGGAAGGGAAAAAGACTTTGGCCGGAATTGACAGTGATAAGGATGGAGTTAGAGATGACGTCCAACGATGGGTGAATGAAGAATATCCAATGAGTTCAGCGCCAAGCACTAATCAAGCATTAAAACAGGGTGCCAAAACTATGCAAGCAATTGTTCTTAATAGTCTGAATCGTGAAGCGGCGATTCGGGCACAGATTAAAGATTTGGAAGCAGCATCCTGCATTTGGTGGATTAAAGGTGTCGATACAAAAATTGAAAAACTTGCTCGTGCTTATTTCTATAATACCCCAGAACGAATCCAGGCCAATTTTAGAGTTCAGGCTTATAGGAGGGGAAGCTCAAGCCCCGAATCTATTAAGAGGATTGATTTTAATAATCATAATCAGCTTTGCGAATTTCAAGCGACTAAAGAACAATAGGAGCCTTTGTGAGAATATTAAGGTCTGATGATAATAATGTAAGTTTACCAGCACTGCAGTAGGCTTCCAAAATAAAAAGGCCCGCATTTCTGCGGGCCCTAGTCATCCATAAATAGCGGGATGAGATTATTTCAAATTAAACTTTGAAACCTTTAAGTTTATCTGCAAGCGTAGAAGGCTGGGCCGACTCTGCTTTGTAGTTAGACTTGTACTCGCCAGAAGCTACAGCTTTCATAGAAAGTGCAATTTTCTTAGCTTGTTTGTCGATAGAGATAACTACTGCCTTAACTTTGTCACCTTTAGCAACTTTGTCAGACGGCTTCTCTACGCGCTCTTCAGAGATTTCAGAGATATGAACAAGACCTTCAATTCCTGTTTCAAGTTCTACGAAAACACCGAATTCTGTAATACGAACTGCTTCACCTTCAACAGGTGAACCAACTGGCATACGGTCTTCGATTCTCTTCCAAGGATCTTCCTCAAGCTGTTTAAGGCCAAGGCAGAATTTTTGGTTTTCTTTATCAACTGTAACAACTACAGCTTTGATTTTTTGGCCGACTTTGTACTCTTCAGTCAAAGTTACAGCTTTCTTAGTCCAAGAAATATCTGAAACGTGAATGAGAGCATCAACTTCTTCGCCAAGATCTACGAATAGACCGAAATCAACGATAGCTTTGATTGTACCTTCAACCATTTTACCTGGGTTGTATTTATTAGCTAAATCATCCCAAGGGTTTGGCATAAGTTGTTTAAGACCAAGAGAAATTCTCTTGTTCTCAACATCTACTTCAAGAACTACAGCTTCAACTTTATCGCCTACGTTGTAAGTCTTGTTAGCAGCTTTTTTGTTCGTCCAGCTCATTTCTGAAACGTGGATCAAACCTTCAATACCGTCAGAAAGCTCAACGAAGATACCGTAGTCTTTAACTGATACGATTTCTCCAGAAACTTTTGAACCTGGCATGTATTTATCTTTAGCAGATTCCCAAGGGTTAGCTTGAACTTGCTTAAGACCCAAAGATACGCGCTCTTTAGAAGCATCGTATTTAAGAATTTTAACATCAACTTCATCACCAACACCAAGAAGGTTCGAAGGATGCTTAACGCGACCCCAAGACATATCTGTAATGTGTAGAAGACCATCAACACCACCAAGATCGATGAATGCACCGTAATCAGTAATGTTTTTAACAATACCTTTAACGATCATACCTTCTTGAATTTGAGTCAATGTTTCATCTCTCATCTTACCGCGCTCTTCAGCGAGGATTGCACGACGAGAAAGAACAATGTTTCCACGTTTTTTGTTGAACTTAATAACTTTGAATTCCATTGTTTTACCAATGTACTTATCAAGGTTTTTAACTGGACGGATGTCAATTTGCGAACCAGGAAGGAACGCTTTAACACCGATATCAACAGAAAGACCGCCTTTCACTTTCATGACGACAGTACCTTCAACAGCTTCACCTTTCTCACAAGCTTCAGAGATTTTATCCCATGCTTTAAGAATTTCAGCTTTGTCTTTAGAGAGAACAAGGTTCCCCATAGCAGACTCAAGCTTCTCAAGGTAAACCTGGATTTCTTCGCCGACTCTAATTTTCATAGTGCCGTCGTAGTTACGGAATTCACGAGCTAAAACAAGACCTTCTTGTTTGTAACCAATGTCAACAGTAACGAACTCGTCGTTCATAGCAACAACTGTACCCATGAAAACTTCGCCTTCAGCGAAATTCTTAGCGGATGCAGAGTTGATTAGATCTCCGAACTCAGTTTTAGGTTTAGTTTCTGTAACTTCCCCTAGTTCAAATTCAAAACCTTTGATCCACGATGGGATCTCAAATTTTGGTGTAGATGCAGATGCGGTTTTTGTGGTGGCCATATAATAGCCCCCCTTTTACTAAACATTAATTCTCCTACTGGAGAGCGAAAAATATAATGCATCAGAGGGGAAATTGGAAGCAAATGACGTAGTTACGCGAGTTTTTTCTTCTTTTGAGTATACCTAAGACGCTGCGAGTAAAGTTTCTCATAGTGGGCGTAAAGTTCTTCCGCATATCTTTCAAAATGATGCTGTTCCTGAAGCTCAAGCTCCACACCGTTAAGCTCTTCTAAGTAGTTAGGATAATTAGTGAGAATCTTGATTAATTTGTCCCTTAACTCTCTGCCGTCTTCAGGGTGATAGGTCTCCCCAAATTTTCCCTGCTTCACCACCTGCTGGCGGGTAGACGTCCGAGGCAAAAGCACGGGTGTCTGAGTAACAAGGGCATAGAGGTCTAGATCAGAAAAAAGCTCATCCATGGGGAGGCCAACGAAAATATCACAGTCCTGAAAACTAAAACTTGATAGCGGTCGTGTCTCAAAACTAATATTCATTTCCAAATGGCGCTCTAAAATCATTCTCTTAAGAGAGTCATAAATTGGATGTTCATACCAAGAGATATCGGTCAAAAAGGTAAAGATAAGCTGCTGCTTAAAGCCCATCTGCTGAAGCTGTGCCAGAAGTGGCGGAAGGGCATCAACAAAAAGCCTAAGTGTTTTTAAATCGTCCTCAGTCCGAGGAACAAAAGTCATAATTTTCTTTTTGGTGTCCGGATGCTGTGACCTATTGATCTTTGAAGGAAAATCAATCCCCGCGCCAGTCACGTGAATTTTCCGGGAGTTCACTGGAAAAAACTCTACGGCAAGTTCCCTGATGTTGGATGAAAAAGTAAAGATCGAGTCTGTGCGGGAGACATACAATTTATCGAAGATCGAACTTTTTTTCCATTCTATGTTTTCATTGAAGGTGAAAACCAGTGGTATTTGCGGCATGCCCTTTAAGATCATTCCCAGCGGCATCAAAC
>JAIFLR010000137.1 GCA_020048985.1 Halobacteriovorax sp.
CGTTTTCCCGTTGTGGGAATCGGCGCTTCTGCAGGCGGACTCGAAGCCTTCTCGCTTTTGCTACAAAACCTACCAGCTGACACCGGCATGGCTTTCGTACTTATTCAGCACTTTAGATCCAGAACATATTAGTTATTTGAGTGAAGCTTTGGAAAAAAACACGGCGATGCCGGTTCACGACATTCGCGATGGGGTTAAGGTCGAGCCCAATCAGGTCTATGTTATCCCGCCAGGTTTTGATTTAGATATCCTTCATGGTGTGCTCAGGCTTCTGCCGCGCGAGAAAAGAATCGCCGAGAAGCCTCATATGCCAATCGATTCCTTCTTTCGCGCTCTGGCGGCAGACTGTGAAGGCCAGGCGATTGGAGTCGTTCTTTCAGGAACTGCCAATGATGGCACCGAGGGATTAAAAGCAATCAAGGCAAATGGAGGGATGACTTTTGCCCAAGAGCCAAGCACTGCGAAATATAGCGGAATGCCTGAAAGTGCAATATCTTCAGGAGTTGTAGATTTTAATCTTGATCTAATAAACATGGCCAATGAGCTCGCCCGTCTTGGGCATCATCTTTATTACTCCAGTTTAAAGGCAGATCTTTTTTCAGCGCCTGAAGATCAACAGCAATTCGAAGAAATCCTAAGCTTTCTCAGAAATTCAATTAATGTTGATTTTCACGAATACAAGCCTGCTACCACGAAGCGTAGGCTCGCCCGAAGGATGGCGCTCCTCAAACTAGAAACTCTAACTGAATATTTCAAGTTGCTCCAAAAGGAGCCCAGTGAGGCTCGTGCCTTATATCAAGACGTATTGATTCATGTGACTTCTTTTTTTCGGGATCCAGAAGCCTTCGAGCAGCTTAAGAAAAATATATTTCCATTGATTCTGAAACAGAAGCAGGAGAATGAACCTATTCGCTTCTGGGTTGCCGGTTGTTCAACAGGGCAAGAAGCCTATTCCCTGGCCATAAGCTGTTTAGAATTTTTTGGTGAGGGATCAATCAAATACCGCATCCAAATTTTTGGATCTGATATAAGCGAGCAGATGATTGAGAAAGCGCGCGCAGGTTTTTATCCGGATCATTTGATGACAGGACTAAGTCCAGAGCGTCTGAAACTCTTTTTCGTAAAAGTCCCCGGAGGCTACCGGGTCGTGAAATCGATTCGTGATCTTTGCATTTTTGTCAGGCATGACCTCGCCCGTGATCCTCCTTTTTCGCGGCTTGATTTAATTAGTTGCCGCAACGTTCTTATATATTTTGATAAAATGCTTCAAAAAAGAATTCTCTCGACGTTTCATTATTGTCTCAATCGGCCAGGCTATCTTTTTTTAGGTCGATCTGAAAATGTCTCCAGCCATCAACCTTTATTTGCTGTTGTGGATAAGAGTAATAAGATTTTTTCAAGAACGGCAGTTCCGAGTCAGTTGCGCTTTTCTTTGCTTAAAGGGACCAGCGCTACTGAGCATCCGCGGGTTGATCGGGTACTTATTCAGGCCAAACCGATTGTTGACATGACTAAGACGGTTGATAGCCTTCTGTTGTCTGAATATGCTCCTTGTGGAGTCTTGATAAATGATAGGATGGAAGTCGTGGAGTACCGAGGCCATACCAGCATATTTCTGGAGCAACCTCCTGGGCAACCAGAAACAAATTTATTGAAGATGGTTAAAGAGGGCCTGTTTGTTGAACTCAAAATGGCTTTGAGCAAGGTAAAAAAAGAAAAAAAGGTCATTCGCAAAGACGGCGTCAAAGTAAAACTTGGTGATGCGACTCACCTTTGCAATCTCATTATACATCCAGTGACAGCACATCCTTACTCAAAAGAATTACTCTTTTTAGTTTTGTTCGAGGAAGTGAAAACGGAACTCAAAAAAAGTAAGAAAACTTCTCTGCAAAAACTTTCCTCCAAAGAAATGGCCCACGAAGAGAGGCGCTCGGTCAAACTTGAGCAGGAACTTTCTGTCACAAAAGAGTATCTCCAGTCTCTTATTCAGGACCATCAACAGGCCAATGATGCTTTAGCCGCTGCGAATGAAGAGTTTGTCTCGGCCAATGAAGAATTGCAGAGCCTGAATGAGGAAATGGAAACGGCCAAAGAAGAACTCCAATCGACTAACGAGGAGCTAGTTACTGTAAATGACGAACTTCAAAACACCAATCGTGAAGTTGGTGAAGTAAATAACGATCTTATTAATTTACTTAATAGCGTCGAAATCCCTATCGTTATTCTCGATATAAATCGGCGAATCCGGCAATTTACTCAAAAAGCGAGAATGCTGTTTAACCTTTTGCCAGCTGATGTTGGTCGCTCAATCGATGACATTAAAACAAATGTAAAAATTGATTGTCTGAATCAGATTATTGCTGATGTCATTGCAAGCGATAAAGTTAAAGAACAAGAAGTTCAGGATCATGAAAATCAATGGTACCGCCTGCAAGTTCGTCCTTATAAAACATTAGATAACAAAGTTGAGGGTGTGGTCTTATCACTAGTCGACATCAATTTGCTCAAAATGGCAGTGACTAGAGCCGAATGGGCCAGGGACTATTCAGCGAGTATCGTAGAAGGGATTCAGATTCCTCTGGCAGTTCTTGATAGTAATATTAGGGTTATCTCTGCGAATAAAGCATTCTATGAAATCTTTGGCGTTTCTAAAGCGGCCACCGAGAACCAATCCCTTTATGATTTGGGTGTAAATCAGTGGAATATTCCCTCGTTACGCATCTCGCTGGACGAGATGCTATCAAAACAGACTCATTTTCAAAATGTTGAAGTGGAGCGTGAATTTCCGAAGTTGGGCAAAAGATGCATGTCCCTCTCTGCCCAGACGATCCATTTTGCTGCAGACTTACCTGATATGATTCTTTTTGCCATGGAAGATATTACCATTCGCAAACAGAACCGTAGTGAACTTGCATTTCAACGTGACAAGCTAGAAAACATTTTTCAGCTATCTCCCGCTGCGATGGCGGTTTGGAGGGGATCAGATCTTGTATTTGAAAAAGTGAATCCCAAGTTTCAAGACATCTTTGGTGAACGTGAGTTTGTTGGAAAAACCCTTTTGGAAGCGGTTCCGGAGATTGCCGGACAGCCATTTGCAGAACTACTTTCAAAAGTACTTGAAACTGGTGAGCCCTATGTGGGGCACGAAATGCTGTCTCGAGTGGCCAGAAAGAAAGATGGCCCTCTAGAGGATCGGTATTTTGATTTCAGCTACATTCGATTGACCGATTCTAAGATGGGGGCTTACGGTGTTTACGTTCATGCCGTAGACGTCACTGAGGGTGTTGTTGCTCGTGAGCAGCTTAAGATGAAGATTAATGAGCTGGCCGAGGAGCGTGAGCTTCGTGAAACTTTCGTGGCCGCGCTGACGCATGATTTAAGAACACCACTCACTGTCGCAAAGATGAGTGCTCAGCTTCTTGCTCGAAATGCTGATAATGATTTTCAAACCGAGAAATTACAAGCCATCACTCGGAGTATGGACCGAATCGATTATATGGTTCGAGATCTTCTTGATGTCACCCTTATTAAGAGCGGAAAAAAGTTACCTTTAAACATAGTCGAATGTAATTTGGGTGAGCTTGTTCACGCCGTCATCAAGGATGAAGTGAGCATTCATGGTAATCGCATTAAGATAAAAGATGAGAATATCATGATTGGTTATTGGGATCGGAACGCCATTCGTAGTATGGTTGAAAATCTGATTGGAAATGCCATCAAGTACGGTTCAAAAGAGACTCCTATTATTGTGGCACTGGAACAAAAAGAAAGCATGGTTGAGATTTCTGTTCACAATGAAGGTGAGGCGATACCAAAGTCTGAGCAGGACATCCTTTTTGAAAAATACCGGCGTTCTTCGTCCGCCATCAAAGGGAAAGAGTCAGGGTGGGGAATTGGTCTCACGTTAGTGCGTGGCCTGGCAGAAGCTCACGGAGGCACCGTTCGTGTTCGAAGTGAAAAAGATATTGGAACGACTTTTACGATTTCTCTGCCGCAAGATTCACGGCCTAATCTTAGCTAGCTTTGCGAATGTGGTCTTTAGATTCTTCCTTCACAGGAGGAGTGATCTCAGGAGCCGTGTAGGAGGAGCCAAAAAATTTTCTCTCAAAGAAGCGGGCAAGTGAAATAACACCAACGAGTGTAAAGGTGATAAATAGAGCGACAGCACCGTGCTCAATGCCAATTAAAATTCCAATGCCAGCGGTAAACCAAATCCACGCAGCTGTGGTCAGACCCACAACGTTGCGGTCTCCGCCCTTATTCATAATCGCTCCAGCACCCAGAAAACCAACTCCGGTAATGATCTGAGCAATCACACGGGCAGTTTCATGAACCATCATGGGGCCAGCGATAATGGGGATACAGGTAAAAAGCATGGAACCGACACACACGAGAATTTGCGGTTTAAATCCGGCCGGAGCTGAATTGAACTTTCTTTCAAGCCCTACAATCAGCCCACATAAGACAGCGTAAAACATTTTTAGTGATATAAAACTTAGGACTTCAAGATCTGACATTTGGCATTTCCCTCAACTGATAGCTCATCGATAGATTGAGTGGAAAGCTTGAGACATTAAAGCCCGAGCAAAGCGGTTGGTTTTGTCGGAATCTTTAGATGAAGTCATGTTTGATCATTTGTTAAATAATGAAAAAATACTCCCATGAAGGTTCTCCTCATAATCGCTTTTTTCTTGATCGGACAATCTGCCCAGGGCATGGGGGATCTGAGTGTCTTTCGTGGGAATCCGCTTAGTCACCAGGAGAAACAGCATATCAATGACATACAAGAGACAACTTCCGACATTCAACTATTTTCAAACGAACGAGGGTACAAAGATCAGCAAATGATGGAGGAGAAGGAAGTTAAAAAAGATAACGAGAAAGTAAAAGTTAAGGAAGTAAAAAAAGAAAAAGTATTGCCCGTAGAAAAGCAGAAAGTAAATTATGAGTAATAGGGAGAATATTGGCCTAAAACCTAAAAATGAAATAACATTTCGTAAAAAAATATTGGAGAATTTATGAAATTTATTATCATCGCCGCTATCTTGGCTTCATTTTCTGCTCTTGCTCAGTTCCCCAAAATGCCAAACATCCCAGGAGTGAAGGATCTCACCAAAAAAGTTCTTGAAGCCTGCAAGGAAGATAAATCTAAAGTGAGTGGCTGTGAAAGCTATACAGAACTGACCAAGTTGAAAGCATGCCTGATGGAAAACGAATCAAAGTTATCTGATAAGTGTAAGGCCTCACTTAAGCTTGTGAAGTAAAAATGTTTCATTATGCGCCTTGATTAATTCATAGGCCGGTCTCATGACACCAAAAGCTTCAAAAGAATAGCGCGCCTCTTTGTTAAATCCCGGACGATTATCAGAGAGGCGCCACGCCAGTGCTTCACTAAAACCGCAGTTCTTTGCTGATTCCAGATAGGTCGCGGTATTTTTTGTCTGTAGATTATTGTCGTAGCGATGATTAAAGAAACCTTGCCCGAATTCCCCCAAAATGAGTGGTTTCTTTCCAAGGGCGGAGTATTTTTGCATCTGTTTACAACGATGAATCTTGCCGCTGTCTTCATAAGAGTGAAAATCAAAGTAATCCGCACAGGCCATAGGTCCATCATCACTTAGTAGATTGAGGGGATGAAAAACAAGAGCATGCAGGCGTAAAGAAAAAGTCACTGGAGTCTTACTGAAAGAATTAAAATTTTGAATATAAGCTTTCCAGCGGCAAAGCATTCGGCCTGCTCCGGCCCATCGTTGATCAAAGCCGCCGCGATTAATAACCGCATCTACTTCGTTGGAAAGATCAATACGGCTGACACTGGAACTCAATCCCGCATCTTCAATCGACTGGAGGAGTGGACCAATCACTTTGGCCAAAAACTCATCCCCACCCTTGGGTCCATAAAAGTTTCTGACTTTTTTGAGGGCCGCGCGGCTAAGTTTGTCTGGCCGATAAACATGGGCATCAAAAAATGTCATATACACTTGCACGTCATGTTCTTTAGCTATCTGAAGGGTACGGAGAAAGTTTTTAATGAAATCAGGACGAATGCCTACCAGGTTATTTTCCTTCCACAGTAGCATGGGAAAAGAGGCGCTCTCAAATAGCCAAAGTCTGAGATTGGTTGCCCCGGCCTCTTGAGTCAGCTTAAAAATGCGGGCAACCTCAGCCTCATCGTAAGCCTGATCAAGGTACTGACTAGAATAATTATTTTTGAACCACGCCTGATTGAATCCTACCGGTATGGCGTAGGAATTAGCGCAGAGTAGTAGGAGGCAAAATAATACGAATCTTTTCATAGATTAATTAAATGAATTTGGGGTGGTTCTGTAAACTGATTTGGCATTCGCTTTGCTTCATTAATCCTTAAAGCTAATTTAAACCCCCTGGGGCCACTATGAAACGTCTAGTTTTTGTACACTTGTTCTTGTTCTGGTCATTGACCACCCTCGCCTCAAGCCACATAAGAGCTGAGTTGAAAGAGGCAGTAGAGGGTATGGCCCCAGAGAACTGCGTGCAGAATATGGGGTTCATTTCAGAGCGCTTGGATAGACTGGGCGTCTTGGAGTATCAGCAGGAGACAAAATCGAACTCACACCAAGACCTCTTGAACGAACTTTTCTCGCTTAAGCTAACCATACATGAAAAACTCCGAGAGTTTAATCAAGGTCCAGGAATTGAAGAATCCTGTTCAGCGGTGACTCGACACGCCTTACGTTCCATCAGAACTGCTGAGGATTATGTAAATAATAATTTTGTCCAGGCCCAAGGGGCCCTTTTGAGTTTCCCTAGCTCTGCTTTTACACAGGGAAATCCTCACGTTAAAAGGAACCCGGAATTTGCTGACTTCAATTTAGAGCATGACCTACAGAGCGGAGATATTCTTCTGACCAGAGGGAATGCATTCACCTCTGCTGCCATCGCCAATCTTGGAGAGTTCGATACCCAGTTTTCACATATGAGCATGGTTTACAAGGATGAAGCTGGCAAACTGTGGACAGTAGAAGCACACATCGAAGTTGGATCAGTTGCCAGACCTCTAAGTGAGCACATAAAAGATAATAACTACCGCACCATGATTTACCGCTTTGATGATTTGGCACTTGCTGCCAAAGCCGCCGAGTATATATTTAAGAGAGTCAAAAAAGCTACAGAGACTACAGGTAACGTACTTTATGATTTCGCTTTTGATCAGAATAATAGTGACGCTCTTTTCTGCTCCGAGGTTGTCTCCCACGCTTTTGAGCATGTTTCAGGTGGTAGTGTGAAGATGCCCATGTTTCCGAGTCGTTTACTCACTCGTAAGCCCGAGTTTGTGAAGATGTTAGGAATTAATCAAGAGGTGAGTTTCATTCCTGCTGACATTGAAGTTGATCCGCGTTTTAAAATCATTTCAGAGTGGAGAGATGCCAATCGCACTCAAGAGAATTTACAAAAAGATGCGATCCTGCAGGCAATGTATAAGTGGAATGACGAGCTTGGGTATCAAATGAGACAGTCTTCAAGCTCCAAGGCCCTCGTGTATAGAAATATAGCCTGGCCTCTCAGAAGAGCACCTTATTTGAAAAAGTTTTTCGTCAAAAAACTGCCCCTCAATATGAGCCGAGAGCTGATTGGCTATTTTGGTGTACTGGAATCAATTGGAGAATTGCTCCATGAAGAACTTAAAAAATTAGATGATGAGTCTATTAAGACCAGAGGATTTCCATTGAGTAAATCTGAGAAAGCGTTGGTTCTAGAGGAAGTTCGTCTTAAGGATTTGAAGGCCAAACGTAAAAAATTGCATAAGATGTTTCGGCCATTGGCTAAAATATGACCAAGTATTCAAACCCCATTCTTAAACCGCCAATGAGTAAGGACGAGCTTCAAACACTTGCCTTGTTCCATCATCCTGGCCGATATGAAATGATCGAAACAGTTCCATCAGCACTAAGGGCTATTGAAGAATTAAAAAAGGCCAGCATCCTTGGTTTTGATACTGAGACCAGACCATCTTTCAGAAAAGGGGAGTTTTATCACGTCTCTCTCCTTCAGTTGGCCAATCATGAATGCTGTTACTTATTCCGATTAAATAAAATACCTCTGTCTCTCGATTTGGTAAGTCTGCTTGAAGATCAAAACATCAAAAAGGTGGGAGTGGGGATTCGTGATGACATCATTGCATTACAAAAAAGGCAGCCATTCACTCCTGATGGATTTATTGATCTTGCAGAAAAAACTCGTATTTCAAAATCGGTCTCCTTAAGCCTTCGCTCCCTTTGTGGAATGTACCTCAATCAAAGACTGAGTAAGGGAGCAAAGGTGACTAATTGGGACAGCCCAGTGTTAACTGACTCACAGGCAAAATATGCGGCGAATGACGCTTTTGTAAGTTTGCTAATTCTTGAAAAGATGTTTTCCCAAAACTGAGTATTCTTCTTAGCAAAACTTACCTATTTATTGATGTTGAAACTCTTCATAACTAAATCTTTGTTTGATAATCTATCTGATGGATAGGGCAAGCAAAGGAAACAAGTATGCCTAACGAAACTGCCAATAGACTCAAAAAGAACATCAATAAGATACTCTTGATCTGGGAAGACAGAGTCAATAAAGAGATCAAGGCTGCAAGGCCTCAGGACACAATGGCCTTGAGAGACTCACTTCCTGAATACCTGAATCAAATAGCGGATGCCCTATCAAATACCATCGATCGCACAACTGCACGAAAGAGCAAAGACAAATTGGAAAGCACTCGAGTAGGCAAACGACACGGAGAGGACAGGACCGGTTTTAGTGATTATACAATAGATCAATTAATCACAGAATATCATATTTTGAGACAGGTATTGTGCGATGTAATGGAGGATGAAGCCCCATTAGGTGCTTTTGAACGTGAAGTCATCGTTAGCTCAATAGAGCAAGCAGTGAACGATGCCGCTACAGAGTATAGCGATATTTTAAAAGACCAAAGAGAGAAAATGTCTAGCACCCTTACTCATGATCTGAGAAATCCATTAACGTCAGCCAAAATAAGTGCTCAGTTAGTTTTAAGAAAAATGAGTATAGATGATACTTCAGTACCTAAAATGAAACTGATTATCAAAAACATGGATCGTCTTGATCAAATGATTACGGAAGTATTGGATGCAAGTAGGTTAGAGGCAGGGGAGGGAATGCCAATTGATCTAAGGCCTTGTGATTTAGATCAAATCATCCGTGAAGTGACCGACGAACTCAGTGTTGAAAATCCTGATAGCTTTAAATTGGAATCCACTGGAAATTGTCAGGGCTACTGGGATGAAAATGGACTACGTCGTATTATCGAAAACCTGTTAACAAACGCAGTTAAGTATGGAGATGAAAATAAATACATAACGCTATCTTTAACTCAGGACCAAATCTCAGCGAAACTAAGTGTGCATAACTTTGGGAATCCAATTCCTCCGCAAGACTTGTCTGTCTTGTTTGAGAAGTACAGAAGGTTGAAATCCGGCGAAGACAAAACTGGCTGGGGATTGGGACTCACAATGGTGAAAAGCATGGTGGAGGCCCACAAAGGTTCAATCCGAGTGGAGAGTGAAAAGGATAAGGGGACTACATTTATTATCTATCTACCAAAAGACCCAAGATTAACCGCTGATGTGCAGGCAAAACCGGCCCCACAAGTGCCCAAGGCTCAAATTGAAGAGCACAGGCACTGATCAGTCTTTAGTGGTGTTGTTTATAATCATTGATTCTATTTTTAAGATCAGTTTTGATTTCTCTGAACGTTTCAATAGATTGGTGAGGCTTCATTTTAACGGATGATAGTCTCTTTTGAGCAATCTTTAAAACGACAAACCCGCTAGCAAATAGAGTAGCTGTGACGATCCCTGTGGCCCTTACCAGTGGCATGTATTGATCAAGCACCATTATAGCTGTTGCCACTAAGGAAAAGGCGCCCACGAGAAAAAGAGAAGCGGCCAGCAGCAAAGAGCTAATACCGACCTTAGCCTCGGCAATTTTTTCATTCATCTCAGTCCGAAGCAGCGCCTTTTCACTTTCGAATAAACGGGCCGCGTCCTCTTGTAGATGATTTATCATCACATCCCATGATGCTTTGACTGTGTTGTTAGGATTTGTTTCCATAATAACCTCCATCTGAAATGGAGGTTAATTTATGGAACTAGTCAATTCAAGGCGACTTGCTTCCTGAGTGCTCTAGTTTATTCTTGGATGGATGTCATGGCAGCACACTGTCAGATTTCAAAATTCTCAAAACTCTCTTTCAGGGCCTTCGAGGCGTGCTCAATAAATGAGCTGAGTTTCGGAGTCACAAATCTTTGAGCTGGATAGACAAAATGAATTGGGGTCAGGGGAGATCGCCATTCGGGAAGAATGCGCACTAATTTGCCTGACTTCACTTCAGGATAGACGAAGGTTGTCGGAAGGTAAGCAATGCCATCATCCATTAAGGCCATCATCTTGAGCATCTCAAAATGATTCACCATCACTTTTCCGGGAACTGAAACATTTAAAGAGCCCTTTGGTCCTACAAATTTCCAGGTATCTATTCCAATAGGTGTGAACTGAAGGCATTTGTGTTTGATTAGTTCACGGGGATGATTTGGGGTTCCATTGATTTTTAAATATTTAGGGGAGGCGACTGGAACAAAGTAAGTGGTGCCGATTCTTTTGGCGATAAGGGTTGAATCTTTCAGTTCGCCCGCTCGAATGGCCAGATCAACGCTCTCACTTAGTAGGTCCACCCGACGGTCTGAGAGTATGACTTCGATTCTCACTTTGGGATATTTCGCCATGTATTTAGACGTTATAGAAGGAAGAACACTCGCCCCAATATCGATGGGGGCCGTGATTCGTAGCAGTCCCTGAGGCTCGCCCTGAATTGAGGTGATCTCCACCTCTGCAGCATTAATCTCTTCCAGGCCTAAGACGCAGCGTTTGTAGTAGGCTTCCCCCGCAGGGGTTATATTAAGTTTCCTGGTCGTGCGCTGAATCAGGGTGACACCTAGGCGGCGCTCGAGGGAGGAGACTTTATAACTGACTGTCGAATTGGGAAGATTGAGTGCTTTGGCCGCCTGAGAGAAGCTGCTTGTTTGCACGACTTTGATAAAGACAGCAATTTCATTTAAGTCCATAATTAGATTATACAATAGATTGAAATATAATTCTAGTTTATACCGTCTAATAATTTATCCGTTTTTTCGATAAGATGGTCTCAGGTTAAAACAAATCAACAGGAGAGTATTTATGAGTACATATCAATTAGACCCATCCCACTCAAATATTAACTTTAGCGTTAAGCACATGATGATATCAAAAGTGCGTGGTGGATTTGAGAAGGCGAGTGGGAAACTTACTTATGATCCATCCAATCCGGGTGCGACTAGTGTTGACGTCAGTATTGAGGTCGCTAGTATTAAAACTGGAGAGGAAGGAAGGGATACGCATTTGAAAAGCGCAGATTTTTTTGATGTAGAAAAATATCCAATCATCACTTTTAAATCAGTTCGTGCGAGTGGGACGGCCGGTGAGTTAACTGTCGTAGGTGAGCTGACGATCCATGGAGTCACTCGGCCTGTTACTTTAGAACTCGAAGGCCCAACTGAAGAAATAAAAGATCCATGGGGTAACATTAAAATAGCAGCTTCAGGCAAGACTAAAATTAAGCGCAAAGACTTTGGACTGACTTGGAATGCTGCCCTAGAAGCTGGTGGACTACTGGTAGGTGACGATGTCAGTATTGAAGTAGATGTTCAATTTGTGAAACAGGTCTAGGGGACTTACTGTGGACCGGAGAATTTTTTTAAGTGGTGTCATAGGAGGAATCGTGAGCACTTTTCTATTGAAAAATGCAGAGGCTAAAACGGTTAGAATGCCAGCGATCTTTGTGGGGCACGGATCGCCTATGAATGCTGTTGAAAAAAATAGTTTCACCGATGCTTTGAGTTCGTTTCCTAAAAACCTCCCGCGTCCGCTGGCAATTCTCGCTATATCTGCTCACTGGGAAACCAAGGGGACAAAGGTACTTAAGGTCGAAAAGCCTAAAACCATTCATGATTTTGGTGGTTTTCCAGAGGCTCTTTATAAAATTCAGTATCCAGCTGCAGGCTCTCTTAAAGTTGCAGATCGAGTGATTGAGGCTGCTAAGCCTTATGGTGTTGAGAGTGATTCGACTTGGGGCCTTGATCATGGCACTTGGAGTGTTTTAAAATATATGTATCCTCATGCGGATATTCCGGTTCTTCAGTTAAGCCTCAATCAAAATATGTCTTTTGAAGAACATTTGAAACTGGCCAAGGAATTGGCTTCTCTGCGGGATGAGGGGATCATGATTCTTGGAAGTGGGAATATTACTCACAATCTGAGAAGAGTCGTTTGGGATGAAAATGCCAAACCAGTGGATTGGGCAGTTGAGTTCGACCAATTAGTAAAAAATGCTCTGATCAATCGGGATAACCATTTTCTGCTTGGGAAAGAGACTAACCATAAAACCCTTTGGAACACTGCTCATCCTTCCCTTGAACACTATCTGCCACTCTTGTATGCTTATGGAGCATCAGATGAAAAAGATAAGCTTCATTTCCTTTATGAGGGAATGCAGCTAGGAACACTTTCTATGCGCTCGTTTATGTTTAATTAAAAAGGAAAAAAATGAAAAAGCTAATCGCAAACTATGCCTCGATATCGGAAAATGCGAGCGCATCCCTTGCACTTCTGACTTTAAGACTTGTAATGGGAGTTGCATTCGTTCTCCATGGGATGCCAAAAATTGAAAGCCCATTTTCTTGGATGGGTCCTGAAGCACCAATCCCTGGAATTTTTCAAGGACTTGCTGCGCTTGCAGAATTTGGTGGTGGTTTGGCGCTAATCATTGGACTGGCAACTCCTCTTGCAGCACTAGGATTAATCGGAACGATGGCAGTTGCTGTTTTGTTTTTGATCAAAAGTGGATTGCCTTTCGTAAGTAAGGGAACTCCATCTTACGAGCTAGCACTGCTGTATTTTGTTATATCGTTTTTATTTTTAGTATGTGGGGCAGGTCGGTATTCAGTGGATCATAAGACTTGGGCCAAAGTCGTTAAATGAAATTTATTCTTTTAGTATTTTCTATGATCGGCCTGGCCATGGGCAGCGAAGGGCTTAAAAGCTACGAACATTGCTTTTTGTCTCAGCATGCATTTGGTGATTCAAGTGGTACTGCTGATCTACTATTGCAGTATCAAGCTCGGCTTGACCCGTTTAAAGCTGTTATGAGAGATAAAAAAACTGGATACAAAGTGATCCGAGACGCCGAACTGCGTTTGTGTTTTTCTTTTCATGCTTACCCTAAGGATACTGCCCGCATCGAGAAGGAAATTTCTAAGTTCAGGGAAAAATACAGAGAAAGTGAGATTAATATTTCAGATCGGTTGGTGAATCGACCAGTCCAGATAGTGCTATCTGCTCGACTGACTTCTGGGCCCCTAAAGCAGTCTTGGGAACTCAACGAGCACCTGAATCTTGTATATGATCCGATGAAGAAAAATGAAATCAAGCTAAGGTTTGCGAAACACGTCCATGTTGAAAAGCCGCATCATACATTCCCACATGAAGACCTTTTGAAGAATAGATTCCTATCCGATGAAACGCTGAACATCCGCGCCCAGTATTTACACGAAAGACTGGTCAAATATAATATCTCTCTCAGCAGTGGTAAGGCGATTACGATTAATCGGGGAACCGGAAGAATGATGAACCTTCAGGAAGTTATTAAATGGCTGTTGAATGATCAAACGGGGGCAGTTTATTCTTTCTATCCAGCGGAGAGTTTTAATCCCTCAACTGGCGTGATGTTATTTAATGGTGAAATTGAATTGAAACCATGAAACGACTCATCCATGTAATTGAAGATGAGCTCGATGAACTTCAGATTGCCTATATCAATGAAGATGATGAAATCGAACAATTAGAAATCGTCAGAAAGTTTACCGGCTTGCTGAAGGAAGCAACAGATACGGATCATATTGATCGGATTGCGGCCGGTGTAAATATCAATAATTGGGTACGAGGGGCAACCCAAGGAACCTGATTACTTTAGTCTTCAATCTTCTTGCCCAACATCCGATAAGATTAATGATCTATGAAATGGAATCATCTGGTTATTCTATGCTCGTTAATCCTCTATAGTTTGGTCTCCACCAACAAGGATGCCTCGCGCTTTCCAGCTGCCGAAGATCAGACTCAATACGGCTGGAAAGAAACCTTTGTGGACGAATTTAACGGACGTGAAGCCTCGATAGCAAGAGGTACTCCCAGCACATGTTTTGATATGCCCCCTCAGTGTCTGGTTAATTATTGGGGCCAGAAGGAATGTAAGCCTGAATACCATGCGGGACTCCGGAACCTTAATAAATGCAATTGGCGCGTTTACGACATGTATAACTGGATGGACTTTGATGCCAAAGAAGGCCAGGGGGTAAATGCTTTTGATCCCTCACAAGTTGAAGTTAAAAACGGTAACCTCACTCTCTATGCTACAAGAAGTTCTTTTTCAGGAAGTCAGCTTGACTGCAAACGAAAATTTTATGATCCCGAAATAAGTTGGGAAAACTACACTAAGAAGTGTCCGTTTATCTCAGGCGGAATTAACAGTAAGACTCATGAGAACAATGGGACGAAAGTTGGTTTTGCTCAGGAGTACGGACGTTTTGAAGTCCGGGCGATTCTTCCTGGCGGACCAGGGACTTGGCCGGCCCATTGGCTTTTGCCTGACATCGAACCCGATACTAATTCTGCTGGCAAAGGGTGCGGATGGCCTTTCAGTGGTGAGATCGACATCATGGAAATGTGGTCGGACTCCGATGGAAAAAAATATAAGGGTGGCCTCATTACCGGTGACTGCGAGCAGAGCATTGCTGGAGGCGAAGGCGGTTATGGCAAATCAAAAACGATTACTACTGACTTTCATAAATACATTGTTGAATGGACTCCCAACTATGTGAAATTTATTTTTGATGAAGACGTCATTCAAACAGTTTATAAAGATCAGGACGTACGCAGTAAGTACCATCAAAACGATGGAACAAATTATTCAGCTGATGAACTAGATGATCGGTTTAAACATCCCGCAAGAATTCCGAATCATCCGTTTTACTGGATCTTGAATACGACAATTGAGCATGGACTTGGAAAAAAAGAGAAGTATCGTCCAGATCCGGACAATTTTAAAACGACCAAACATGTAATTGATTACGTTAAAACCTACACGCGATGTACGGCTTCAGATGATCCCGCCTTATGTGTGAAGTTTAAGGATCACGACACGGTCTATAACTACAATACCCATAAAAATGAAACGGCTTCAGTTGAAATCAATGTTTTTCCGAGTCCCCAGCTCAAGGGGAGGGATATGACCACACGAATAACCTCTAATCAGTATTGCAAAAATGTGACGTTCACATTGGTTAATATGGCGGGACAGATTGTCGGAGTTAACAAGGTTTCGGCCGAAGACCACACCCGAGGATATCTGTACAAGGGGCCCCTTGAGAAGGACGAAACCAAGGAAATAGTCTTTATGACTAATAATCTGGCCGCAGGCATGTATCTCGCAACGGCCTGGTTTGATGGGTGCGGTGAAAACGGTGCAGGTGAAGGAAATCACGTCTTTAAGATGGTGGTTATTTAAATTGTCTAAAAATTAGGCACTATGAATCCATTTCTCTATTACGCATTTCATGCTGATCTCAAGGTGTCCTTGATTTAAACTTGGGCAATGACAAGAATTCTCTTACTTTTAGTTACGTCTTTACTGAGTTTCAACTCGTTTGCCCGAAGTTCTGGAGAAGTTCTCCTTGATGCGAAATATGGCGAACACGAGAGACAGGCTTTCGATATATGGCTGCCCAAATCTATAAAGAAAACTCCTTTGGTGGTGTATATCCATGGCGGTGGTTTTGTCATGGGAAGCAAAGACGAGATTAGAAAGAATAATATCATAAATAAATACCTTAAAGCTGGGATAGCCTTTGCCTCCATCAATTACCGTTATCTAAAACACGCACCCTTGCAGACCATCTTTCGAGAGGATATTGCTGGGTTCATTCAGTACATACGCTTTCACTCAAAACGATATAATATAAATTCGAAACTTATCGCCTCTCATGGATTCAGTGCAGGTGGAAGTTCGAGTCTGTGGCTGGGTACCCATGATGATATCGCTGATCCAGAAAATGTTGACCCAATCAAGCGTGAATCAAGTCGCATTATCGCCGCAGGACATTTGAGTGCTCAAGTTTCTTATGACTTCATTGATTGGTATCATTATTTTGATCCAGAAAAAGTGGATCTATATGTCGGAAGCCAGGTCTGGTCGCGCTATCATCTGAACTCAAAAGAAGATCTTTTTACCCCTGAGGGAATTGCTATCCGACAAGATGTCGATATGTATGAAAACATGAGTGCTGATGATGCGCCTGTAATCTTTTGGAATGGTCTTCCTGATGTCGAGAGCGAAGATGGCGGCCACTTCATGCACAGTCCACGCCACGCCAAATTGCTCTTTGAACGTGCTCAGAAAGTCGGGCTAGAAGCCGAAATCATACTGGACGGTGATCGCACCATTAAGAGTGATGTCATGGGCGAAGCTTTCAAGTTTTTTGTGAGAAAAATTAAAGAAGCTAAAAGATTATAATCTTTTGATCAGATGATAACCAAATTGCGTTTTAACGATTCCAGAGACTTCATTTGGTTTTAACTGCAAAAGGGCCTTTTCAAAGGCCGGAACCATCATACCCTTAGAAAATTCACCCAAGTCTCCACCATTAGATCCAGAGCTGCAAAGGGAGAAATCTTTGGCAAGTTCTTCAAACGTTTTTCCCTCATTAAGCTTTTTAATGAGGTCACTTGCTTCATATTCATGAGTGACCAATATGTGTTTTGCTTTTAATTTCATTTTTGACCTACTGAGGAACTTGGACATTGATGGCAAATTTTCTCACGCCATTGTTTTGAAGAGTATCTAGGATCTCAATAACTGTCCCGTGAGGAACTGTTTTGTCTGCAGCGATCACTGCATGAACTTCAGGATTCTTTTTAACACTGACAATTACTTTTTCTGCAAGTTCTTCTTTGGAAATGGTTTCACCATTAAAATCAATTTTTCCGTCAGCGCCCACAGTAATGTTGAGGTTACTTGGCTTGAGTTCTTTTCCACTCGTTGCTTGCGGTAAATTGATATTAATACTGGGCTTAATAAAAATTGGTGCTGAAACCATGAAGATGATCAGGATAACGAGAACAATGTCTACCAGAGGTACGACGTTGATTTCAGCGATGGTTTGGTTTCTGTCCGAACCATTGATTTTCATTTCTTGGCCCCAAGATTTTTAGCATAGGCCAGGCACAACTCACGAACTGCACTGAGTGCATCAAACACTGATTGAACTTTTTTATTAAAATAGTTGTAAGCGGCAACAGAGGGGATTGCGACTGCCAGACCAGTTGCTGTTGCAACAAGGGCCATTGAGATTCCGGCCATAACAACTTTTTGACCGGCCTCAGAAGAAGCTTGTGTCATATCGTGGAAGGCTTTCATTATCCCAAGAACAGTTCCTAATAGACCTATGTAGGGCGCATTTGATCCAATTGTTCCAAGAAAAGATAAAAACTTTTCCATTCTTGGGCGTAGAGTGATGGTGAAAGTATTAAAAATTTCTTCCAGTCCCTTTTCACCAGATTGCTCGATATGCTTGACGCCATAAGCGGCTGCAGTTCCCATGACGGAATCCTGAATTTTAGCCATTTCTTTAATGTCACCGAGATTGTTTTCAACCAGCGCCTTCTCAATTCTCTCAAGCATCATACGGGAATCTTTATAGACTTTATTTAGGTAAAAAAATCTTTCCAGAATAATCGCAAAACTTAAGACACTTAGTGTGATGAGTAGCCATAGAACTGCCTGATCGGCATAGTGGGCCATTGAAAACAGTTGCTCAGTCATGTGAAATCTCCATTTGAGCAACATATTTACAGCTATTTTTATGGGTCGTCTTGGAAAATTGTCTCAGTAAATGATGCGCAGCGCGACGCGCAAAGTAATTCGCGTTCATGGTGGCTAAGTCTTTATTTTATGATTATTATCATAGTAGTTAATTTTTTTAGCTTTCAAAGTTTAATCTTTTAAGAGGAGTTTTTATGGATATTGCATTATTTACGGAAGAAGGATTGGTCATGATCCTTAGATGGATCCACTTTTTTGCTGGTGTTGCCTGGATCGGTCACCTCTATTATTTCAATTTTGTTCAGGGGGAATTTTTTAAAGAAATTGATGCTCCTGTAAAAAACCAAGCTTTCTCGAAACTAGTTCCTAAAGCTCTATGGTGGTTCCGTTGGGGTGCAATGGGAACTTTCCTTTCTGGTGTTGTGATGTTGGCACTTGCTGCTAAGGACCTTGGTGGTGATTTCATGAAAACATCATACGGGATCTACATCTCTATTGGTGGATTGATGGGAACACTTATGTTCTTAAACGTTTGGCTCATCATTTGGCCTAGACAAAAAATCATGATCGCTTCTGCTAACGCAGTTATTGGTGGTGGTCAGGCGGATCCTCGTGCAGCAGTAGTTGCTCCTCAAGCAGCTCTTGCTTCTCGTACGAACGTAGTTTTCTCAATTCCACTTTTGTTCTTCATGGGTGCTTGTCGCCACTTAAGCTTGAACATCCCTGAAAACTTCAGCGCTGGTTTAGTGATGGGTGTAACAACTCTGCTTATTCTTGCGATTCAATTGAATGCAATGAAAGGAAAGATGGGTCCAATGGCCACTGTGAGAGGCGTTGTTCATTGTGGAGTTGGTTTAATGGTTGTTCTTTACGCTTTAGTTGAGGTTCTTGTTTAATGAATTCATTTATCTGGTTGGGCACTTTGGGTGCCCTTTATTTATTTTTTATTTTTAGCACTCCTGTTAAAGCTCCGCCTCCCATCAGAGTTGAAAAAACTGTAGAGGTTACTAAAGCCGAAGCAGCTCCTGCAGAAATTGTAGAAAAAGCTGCTGAGGTTGTGGTTGAAGCTGAGCCAGTTGATATTGAGAAGGGTAAAGCCATTTATCTATCTGCCTGTATTAAGTGTCACAACAAAGATCCAAACGTGAAAGGTCCGATTGGCCCTGAAATGGTGGATGCTCCGCTTGAAGTTATGCAGGCGAAAGTTGCGACAGGCAGATACCCGGAAGTTTTACCTGAAGGGTTTGTTCCAAAAAGAAAAACCAAGCAGATGACGAAATTTCCTCAGTATCTGAAAGATGTTCCGTCGATTCACGCTTACGTTCAATCTATAAAGAAAAAATGAACTCAAGTTTATTGTTGGGAGCTTTAATTAGCTCCCTTCTTTTTTCAAACTCCCTGTTAAGTGCCGATCAGACAACCCTGGATAAAGGGAAGCGCCTTTATCTTTCTAACTGCATCCAATGCCACAACAAAGATCCAAACCTTAAAGGTTCGTTAGGACCTGAGATGGTGGATGCTCCTTTGTCAGTGATGACCTCTAAGGTGATGACCGGTGCTTATCCTGCAGTCTTGCCGGCCGGTTTCGTACCTAAGAGAAAATCTAAAGCGATGAAGAAAATCCCTAAACTTCAAAATGACATTCCTGCGATTTACGAGTGGGTTCAATCAATGAAGAAGAAAAAATAATTCCATATGGATAAACCCAAAACGATCGATCCTTTACATGGTGTGACGCTGGAGAAAATTCTGGTGGAGCTAGTCGATAAATTTGGGTGGGAAGAACTTGGTACAATTATTACCATCAGGTGTTTCACCTTTGATCCAAGTATCAAATCCAGTCTAACATTTTTGAGAAAAACGCCCTGGGCGAGAAAAAAAGTAGAAGATCTTTATTTGTCTATTCAGCGCTGATTAGTAGCCCAAAATATCAACGTAAGTCGTGCCTTTAGCGAGAGATGAAGATGATTTCGCACGCTGGCCTTTGATCATAATTTTTTTATTAGCAAATAGGTCTTTAAGCAAAGTACGTGACATGGCCTTAAGAGTGTCATTTTCATTTTGCTCTCTGAGGGCATTGAGGAGGATATTATCCATTCTTGACTCAGCGTAGTCCAAATTAATGGCAATTCTAAAAGAGTTTTCAGGCTGAGCAGTTGTAGTTGTTGTATTCATAATATTCCTTGTTTTCCTACTTTTAATACATTCAATGTGAAAAGCCCATGGAATGATTAGGAGTCTTTATTTTTTATAGAGATTTTCTAAGCCTTGAATAACACTGATATTTCTAGAAGAACTATGTTAGGATTTTCGTACAAATGAAGTTTATCCTGGTTTTCCTATTCGCATTTCTCCCATCCTTAGGTGCACTGGCAGCCTTCAATGAGCCCCTGACTCTAAAACAAGTCTCCGAAGATGGCAGTCAGTTCGTCTTTGTGAGAAGGGAAGGGGATGCTCCCTGGAATGGTATTACCATCAAAGATCCCCACACCAAAGCGATTCTCTATGAAGCCAAAGTAATAAAATGTAGTGCTACTGCCTGCATTGGTGTCGTGGTTCACAACCATAGTGGCATCAAATTGAGGACTGATGAGGAGTATGTTCATTCTTATAATGAAGCTCCCATCAAGATTGATGGCAAAGAATTGCCTCCACCAGAACCTACTGTTGTGCCCCCTGCTCCAGAACCAGTTCCAGAGCCTGTGGTGCCCAAACCTGTAGTGGTCAAAAAAAGTAAGCCGGCACCAGTAGTGAAGAAAAAAGAAACTCCCCAAGCACCATCAGTTTTAGATACGGCGATGTATGCCAGTTACGGTAGTCCCATTGGGCCCGGTTTTAAACTCGGTTATTTCAAGCAGCTATCTTCTTTTTGGTTGGGACTCAGTTACGCAAACATTTCCAGCGTAACCAATAATGTGAGCATCAAGGGTCATTTGTTATCAGGGATTGGGAGCTACACCGTTTTTCAACCTTCACCTTCTATTGATATAAATATAGTGGGAGAGCTTGGAATGGCCAAAGCCACTTTGGATTTTACTGGCGTTGACGTAGACGGGCCAACTGAAGATGAGGCAACTTATTTTTATGCCATTGCCGGGGAAGGGAAGTTGAATTTTGACCGATTATCTCTCGCTCTTAAAAGTGGAATGAGTAAGGCGGGATTTGCACCTTCTTATACAGGGGAATTCGCCAAATTTACTAATCCTTACGGTACCATGCTTGTTTTTCTGGAAATAGGACTTTACTACCGTTTTTGATTTGGTTCGAATAATTGCTTTAAAAAATTGGTTCCCTTGACCTCTTCATCCACCCAAGTCATAGATTCTATCGCTTGAATAAGTTTTTGGTGAGATTCCTCAGGTGCTAGGGAGAAGTTTTTTTCAACCCACTTCGTCCATGTGGAGCCGAAGTATTCATAGGCCGTTAAAAGTATTCTCGCTTCTTCATCTTCTAGTGCGGAAAAAAGCTTATGGAATAATCTCTGCCTCAGCAATCCCTGTGATAATTCTGGTTGATTTTGAATTAAAGACAATTTGCTTAAAAGAGTTTTTGTCTGGGGATGATGAGCGAGAGAGAACCATAGATCTGCGTAGGGAATAAGGTGCTCCACCATCTTGTAAGTTGGGCTATGACCTGCTCTTAGATACCAATTCAGGGCCCGCATTTTCGCTACAACTTCACCAGGAGGAAAACCTGGAGAAGCCAAAACACCGAAATCGTAATTGTACTGAGGCAGTGTGATAGGCGGATTTGCTTTTCCTGTTCTCAGAATAAGACTAATGGTTGGTTTGGAAATATGAAGAACCCTGTGAATCAGTCCGTCTCTCAAGTGAACTTGCCGGACATTACCCGGTTTGAGGTGGATAAGTTTGCTCGGGGTGAGAGTTCCCCAGTGGGACGGACCAACCTGAGAGGTGGGAGTAAATGTATACTCAGTTTCGAGTGATTGCCCCTGAAGAACAGTGAAGGCCCCTTCAAAATTATGCTGATGGATGCTGGTCTGTGACTCCACCCAAATATAGAGGTCTAAATAAAATGATTTATCTTCTGCTACGTAGAGAGTAATCGGTGGGTCACCAAAGGTGGAGCTGGGATTAACCTGCTCTGGATAGGTTTGTAATTCGAGAATTTCTTGAATATTCTTCTGTAACTCAAAATGGTCGTGAAAGGTATGATTCTGCATTTCATGAAAAGCAAAGTCTGAGAAATTTTGGCTATTGGCCTGGGCCAATTTCCACTTTTGGTCTAATGATCTGGCCCAAATGGTTATTTCTGTAAACCAAGACAAGAGAGATTCCTTTTTAATTTGCTCATAGGTATAATAGTATTATTTCGAAACTACTTAAAAGGTTATTATGGCCAGTCTCATTGATATTGTTCTTCACCTTGATGCCCACTTACTTGAGTGGATTGCCATGTTTGGCCCATGGTTTTACGTCATTATGTTTCTGGTCATTTTTTGCGAAACTGGGCTCGTGGTCACTCCTTTTCTTCCTGGAGATTCACTACTATTCGCTCTGGGTGCCTTGGCCGCTTTAGATAATGGCCTTGACCTGTGGCTATTGCTGATCAGTTTAACTATTGCCGGTATCCTGGGTGATACTGTGAACTACCATATTGGAAAATATCTGGGTGTGAAGGCTTTTGATAAAGACAGTCGGTTTTTTAAGAAACAATATCTGGATCAGACGAAAGCTTTTTATGATCGTTGGGGATCATTCACTGTCGTAGCGGCCCGCTTCGCGCCCATAGCCCGTACCTTTGCCCCTTTTGTTGCGGGAATCGGGTCTATGAATTACAAACGCTTCATTGCTTATAATATCCTGGGTGCCTTTGCTTGGGTGTTTACCTTTATTCTTGCTGGCTATTTTTTTGGAAATCTTCCAGTCGTAAAACGAAACTTTCACATTGTGATTTTTGGTGTGATCTTCGTTTCTATTCTGCCGATGTTGATCCCCTGGCTCAAGAGCCGAATGGCCAAAAAGGCATAAAAACAGCCTTAAATACCTGTAAAAACGTTGATGTCTAAACAATAGACACCCCCTTCCACTTTTACAAACCACGCCAGTTTTTCAATCGAAGATTTAAAAAATCTGATTAAATGGCGTTGTCGAACTACTTGTGGAAGGAATTTATGAAGTTCATTTTGTTACTTACATTACTCATCTCTCAAAGCGTTTTCGCAGAAGCAGCTTGTGACATTCGGCTTGGCCACTCTGCCGGTGTACGAGTTGTTGAATATGCCACAGATAACGTTGTTCATTCAAAAATTGCCTTAAGAGAAATGTCAGTTTCTAGTCTTCGCGAGGAGATGACCAGCCTGCAGGATATGGGGCTTTGTGAAATGAGAATTCAGCGCAAGAGATGTGTACTTAAATTCGAAAAGCGCGCCACAGAAAATCAGCTTACTCTCATAAGAGGGAGCGATCGTTGGTTAAGCTGGAGCCTTGCTGGCAAAACATCGGCTCAAAAATTTGTTAAAATTCTTCAACAAGCTGGATACTGCCTGTGAAAATAACAAGAATTTTAGCCTATTTGTTTAATCTGTATAGCATGTCGGCAGTCGCTGATTATCAGTGCGTACTCAAACTTGCCCATAATGACGACCTCTATAAAACCATCGCTGAAAAGACGCTGACGATTGAAGAAGGCAAGATGAAGTCTGGGAACATGGGGACTCTGTTTGTTGAGTTTCAAAAGAATCGCAAAAAGATCTCGCTTGATATCAATGCGGTGATGAGTGGCTGGAAGGGCGAAGAGGACGCTACATTTGTCATGATTCGCAGAACGAAGAAAAGATATTCATTAAGCTCGCATACTGTAAGTGATATTATGACCGTTAAAGGAAACGATAGTATGACGGGATGGTTTGATTCTTATAAATTAGATATCAATTGCCTTGTGACGCCTGCAACCGGGCAGGCATCCGGTCTTTAGCAATTGCCTTGCAGGCAGATCTAAGTCTGTTTCTATGATTCACTAATTTTAAAGTTTTTTTCACATCAGGAATTAAGGTACTGTCAGGGGATTGGGTGTACTGCTTATCCAAAAGTTGAATATCTGCAGGAGAGGTTTCTTGCTCTTGCTTGCAAAATTGCTGAAGATTAACTTCAAAATCTTGGTTCTCTGCCAGCGCAGTTTGAGTAGAGATGAGGATCAAAATAACAACGAGTGCATTCTTCATACATCTATTATCGACCAACTTTGCTAAATAACTAAATAAAGATTAGATGAAGAGTACCTGTAGACTGGCCTAAAAATTGGGGACCGAAGTCCCCATCATGAATTAATCGTTAAGCAGTTCTGGAAGGTGAGAGAGCATACCTTTGAATTCTGTCGCTCTTTCCTTCTTCCAAAGGAAGTCTGGTCTCTCAGCTGATTCCCATTCTCCGCCTACGATTCTTCCTTGAGCATCAAGTTCAAGGCGGTAAGTATAGAGGCGAGAAGCAATTAACTGTTGTTTCGTTCCGTGAACCACGTCCCAAGTGACGTGTTCAACTTCATCAACATAGAAAAACTCTGTTTCAATTTTCATTTCTTTGACGGCCGAAGAGGCAGCACCTTTTTCAGGAGCAAGGTTGGCGGCAAGAATTTTTGACTTATATCCGACTACTGGCTGATTCCAAACTTCTTTATAACGATCTACATCCGCGATGAATCCCTCTTTGCGAAGACCCAGCATGTTGGTGATGATGATATGAAAGGCACCGGCATTTAAGTCATTCTCACAGCCCTTAGCTCCACCCATCCAGCTCCCAAAGTGGCAACGTAGACCTGTTTGATGAGTGCTCTCTGTTTCGTGGTGAAAAGCATAGTAGTAGCTAACGAGGGCTTTGATATCTGATGAACCAAAAGGAATTTGAATGCCGTCCGGGTTCGTTAGGACTTTAGGTGAAGGCTCATTGTGATTCAATGTGGCCGGGGCCCAACCGTGGCAAATCCCTGCCCAGTCTGGAGCACGTCGGTTGGCAGCAGTAGCTGCCAATGCTTTCATTGGGTAATCATATTGGCCGGTATAGAGATCATATTTTTCTGAAGGAGCAAGAGTTGCCAATTGCTCAAGTGACATATTTTTCACTTGGGAAATTGAGGGAGATTCATACTTAAAGCCTTCACGCGAAGCAGAGTTCCAGCGAACATTGATTCCGCCTTCTTGAGATGGCCAGTAGTGACCAGACCAAGCACGAGGACCGATCTGAATGGTGCCTTCAAGAGGAAGTTCACCTAGCTTTGGGTTGTAGCCATCGGCCATGATTTCAGGCGCTGAGAAGCCTTTCCAGGCCTCCTTGATGCTGGAAGTTGAAGCGTGTGCCATAGCAGTGAAAAGGACCGCGATTAAGATCATTCTGATCGTCATATTTAATTCCCCCTGAGAAGTGGGGGAGTTGTAGTCTTGACTTGGAGCGTTTAGGAAGGGGTATGTTGCATAATATTAGAAACGAGAGCTAAACAGGTGAAAGTTGATAATTGGGCCCAAC
>JAIFLR010000086.1 GCA_020048985.1 Halobacteriovorax sp.
ATTTTGGCCGCCGGCAATTTTGATAGGGAACTAGAGCGCTGTGAAGATACGGATATGGCGACTCGAATCGTCTATGGCGGTTGGGACAGCGCCATTGGAAGTGTAACGGTGAAGGATCTCGAGCCTGAAAGCATTAGCTACCGAATTAAGCGACTTGTTAATTCATTAAAGCCCAATGCTTTAATACATCTTCGGGCCGGACTCAGACTTAAACATCCAAGTCTATTCCATGTGCCCAAAGTCGTTCATAAAATGGGTCATAGTTTTTTGAAACGAAATACCTATGAAGTGCTCCTGACGTTTATTCCTGTTTATATTTATCAGCACAAGCTTACTATTATTGGGTACCCCATGCTTAAGAGGCAAAAAAAAGTGTTGCTTCAATTTGAGGGTGCTGTTTATCTTTTAGCGGGGGCCGGCAGAATTGTTTTTTCTGAGGAAGGTTTAACAATTATTCATATCGGCAAGGGTAGCGAGCTTTTTATTGGTTCCAAGGATTTGTCGATCGAGTATAATGCGAGCTTTGTTACGATCAAAATGCTTTCAAATGATATTTTATACAAGGAATTCTTTCTCCAGTCAGGCATCCTGACTGCTATTTAAGAAAGAACTTTATCTCGGCCAGGGCGATGTCCCTTATATCATCAGACTCCTGCAAAATCTCATGATGACCATTAGCAAAGCTCACCTTCTTGCAATTGGCATTTTTTTGGCAAAACGAGTTCTGTCGTCCGGGCTGAACAATTAAATCCAAACCTGATTGAAACATGAGGAGGGGGATTTTAATCTTTGCTGCTAGAGTATCAATTTTTTTAGTGGTTTTGAGTGACTGACTTACCCAACGCGAAGTTGGCCCACCCAAGGCGAGTTCGGGCGAATCCACAAAGAGCGCCTTGGCCATATTAAACCTGGCCTCACTATGGGTGACTTCATTTTTTTCAAATGTGTCGTCAGCAGCAATGTAGGGTCCGCGGTCCGGCGCATACTTCTTACCTTGAGCAGCGAGAACCAGAACGTTGGCCAGGATGCGGCCAATATTTTCTTTATAGGGTTTCGTATTGATCTCCATCATTGGGCAAGAAAGTACGGCCTTCTTGAAGGTTGGCTTGCCATATGCCAGGTAGAGAGTTGCTATTGTTCCACCCATTGAATGAGCAATTAGAAAGCGATCTTGTCCTGAAGTTTCAGGAACCACCACTTCATCCAGCCATCCTGATAGGTCTCGGGCATAGTCGATGAAATATTTAACATAACCCTTATGTGAGTCTGAAAGCAGACGCTCTGAGGCTCCCTGACCTTGGTGATCGAGAAGGTAAATATTGAATCCCAGATCTTTCAAATCATAGACAAATTCAGCATATTTTTGGGCCGGTTCAGTGCGGCCAGGAAGAATCACCAAAGTTTTGTTATTAGACTTTGAAGTAATGGAATAGAAATTGAGTTTTAAACCCTGATGATTGATGAATGTTCTCTGCTGGGCCTGGGCAAAATAAGGGGCCACGTTTTGTTGCCAGTTTTCCTGAAAGTTTTTCTCAGGGATGGCATGTGTGGCCTGGGTCAAAAAAGCGAAGAATAAAATCACCCATGTTTTCATCATAAACCTCATTTATTTCAAGCTACCAATCTGGACTAATGAGAGCAAGAACATTATGATTTGTTGATGCGCATCCTCGTGACCGGTGGTGGAGGTTTTTTAGGAACCTATATCATCAAAGAACTTCTTAAAAACCCAAAGTACATCGTGACCAATTTTTCTCGTCACAATTACTCGCATTTAGAAGATTTAGGTGTTCCTACCATTAAGGGCGACCTTAAGAATCCAGCTGATGTTGAACGGGCCCTTTCAAAAGGTTTCGATGCCGTTTTTCATGTTGCTGCTTTGGCAGGAGTTTGGGGGCGCTACCAGGATTACCTCGATATCAACTACCTCGGTACTAAGAATCTACTAGAGGCCGCTGAGGGACACGGGGTCCAGCAGTTTGTTTATACCTCCACACCCTCAGTAGTTTTTGGCAAAGAAGACCTCATGGGTGTGAACGAAGACCAGCCCTATCCTAAGGAGCATCTGACTCCTTATGCAGAAACTAAAACCATGGCCGAGAAGCTTGTTCTCCAAAAAAACAATGGCAAAACATTTTTGACCTGTGCTATTCGTCCTCACTTGATCTGGGGACCAGGGGACCCGCATTTGTTTCCGCGTGTGATTCAAAAAGGCAAAGAAGGCAAACTTCGAGTCGTGGGTGATGGAGAAAACCTGGTTGATATTATTTATGTTGAAAACGCCGCCCTCGCTCACGTGCTGGCCTTTGAACATTTAAAACCAGGCTCCAGAGTTTGTGGTCAGGCCTATTTTGTTGGGCAAGAGCGTCCTGTGAAACTTTGGTCGTTTATAAATGATATTCTGGGCCACATGAAAATTGAGCCCGTTATGGGCTCTATTGATGTTCAATCCGCCTACCGGTTGGGCTGGTTACTTGAAAAAGTCTTCAAAATGGCCGGAATTCAAAAACCTGAGCCACCCATGACTAGGTTTGTGGCCTTGAATCTGGGGAAGTCTCATTATTTCTCCCATGAGCGGGCCAAACGTGATTTCGGCTATTTCCCACGAGTTAGCATTGAAGAGGGGATGAAAAGAACCTTTTCAATTCGAGATCAGTTGAAACTTGTTCCATAAAATTTACATGAATTGGGCACGGCCTATGAAAGTGCACTAAGCTAGGGACTATGAAGCTCGCATTTACTCTTTTATTCATTCTCATGAACCTCACGTCCTCGTGGGCGTGTAATATCGGTGAAAAAGAACTGATGGTCAGGGTAGCGATACTTAAGGGCGATCAGGCCCAACATTTGACCTTTAATGGCCCTCTTTTACCTCCCATTGTTGGTGACTCATCAATTACAAAAAAAGATTTTCTTAAGCTTATTGATTCAGTCAAAAAAGTTTATGTTCCTATTTTTAGAGATCTTAAAATGAACTTTAAGATTGAGCATATGTGGGATGATAAACAAGAAAATGCTTTTGCTGGCGTAAGAGGTGATGACCGTTATGTAATTCTTTATGGCGGTTATGCTCGCCATAAATTGATGACTCCAGACGCCTATCTATCGGTTATTTGCCACGAAATTGGTCACCATCTTGGTGGCTTTCCTAAAAAAGTTGGTGGGAGTTGGTCTTCTTCTGAAGGCCAGGCAGATTATTTTTCAACACTTAAATGTATGAAGAATGTCCTGAGAGAAGATTTTCAAAATGAAGCTGCTGCAGCAGCACTGAATCTTCCGGAAGAAGTAAAAAAACAATGCAGATTTCAATTTAAAGCTCAAAACGAGTACCATATTTGCCTTAGATCAGCGAAGGCGGCAGAAGAGCATGGCGACGTGATTGCAGATCTAGTCGATAGAGGTGGCAATAATATGGTTCACCTGACAACACCTTCCGAAGAAGTTGTTGCTCAAACAAATCTCAGACACCCGTCCCCACAATGTCGGGTTGATACCAAATACCAAGGTGCTCTTTGTAATGTCTCTCCGCTAATCGCACTCGATGATGAAGATGAAATGAAGGGGACTTGTCACTTTAACAACTTTACTATCGTAGGCAACAGGCCCGCCTGTTGGTTTGTTCACAAAAAGTAGTTCGAAAATTTCTTCGCAAGTAAAATACCTGGGCGATCAATCCACTTCCAGGCAAAATAAGAAAAAATCACCAGAAAAGTCGTGCTAATGAGATAGACAAGAGCAGTCAGCGAAAAGCTTAGATGTGCCTCCCACTTTAAACCCAAATATGAAGTCACAGAGGCAAGAACCAAAAAATGAAGGGCATAAAGTGAGTAGGAGATATCTCCCAAGCGCTGGATGTATTTCATGGCAAGAATGTCCCTGAACCTTGGCGCCTGCAAAAGAGCATACATCAGAAAACCAGCTCCGATATTTCGCACATAGGATTCATAGGGTCCTTTTAAATCCGACAAATAAAAGCCAGTGAGGGTGAGAAATCCAATGAGGAAAGGATGTGCCTTGTGGGCCGGAAGACGAGTCAGAAAAGCGCCGATCATGAAACACATGAGACCCTTCCAAGGACTCACAACAAGGGCCAGGATCAAAAATGGCCACATGGATTTTTTCCACCAACCAAATAGTCCAAGACAGGCAAAGAGGATGTAGGAGCTGATTAACTCATAACCAATGGTCCAAAGATTCGGATCATAGGTGCTGGATGATTTAAAATTAAAATACACACTATAAAGAGACTGCTTTAGCGCCTCAAAAAAATTGGGTTCAAAATTCAAATAGCGCCCAAGCCAGGAAGACTGAACGATTTTTGAGTACTCGCCGTTAAAGATGAGGCCCAACTTCATTGCCAAGTAGGTGGCGAAAATAGAGAAGATCACAGGAGGCAAAAGACGAAAATAGCGTCTCAAAGACTGGTCCAGTAGATTTTTTTTATAGGGTTCACCACTTAACGTGCGACTTTTCCAGGCAAGAACAAATCCTGAGTGCACAAAAAACCATGAGACCGCCAGATCAGGATTCAGGATATGGTTAATCCATGTGTGCTGGCCGAAGTAAAAAATGGGATAAAAAATCAGAAGAAAATGATGAGTATAAACCCAGAAAGCAGCGATTCCCCGCATTCCCTCAAGACCGTGGACCCGATCGTTCATAGGTTTTTCGTAAACGTCTTTACAACATTTTGATCAAAATAATTTGAGCTCATGCCAGCATCAACGATCACAGTAGAGGCATTGATACCTGAACTTTTTGGGGACAAAAGAAAACAAACAGTATTGGCGACTTCCTGAGTCTCCAAGGCCTGATTACGTAATGTCAGTTCTTCGGCAAAAAGATAATTATCGATATAGTCAGGAATACCGGCCGATGCGGATGTTTTGAGTGGACCTGCACCCACAGCATTCACACGAACTTTGGAAAATTCGGAGAATGATTTGGCGAGGAACGGAACAGTGGCGTCCAGCATCGCCTTAATCGGCCCAAGATAGCCGTAGCTTGTCGCCTTGGTGTTTGAGATCGAGATCGTGACGATCGAAGCCTCGGCAGTAAACAGCTCTTTTAAGGCGTGGGAGACTTCTACTAAAGAGAAAGATGATATTTGTGCCGCTTGAAGATAATCTTCGCGCTTAGTTTCAATGAAGGGTTTGACTCCTTCGGAGAAATTGGCAAATGCGAGGGAATGAAGAAATCCATCAAGGGAGCCTGTGTGTTTTTTTATTTCAGCTACAAGACTTTTAAGGTGGTCCTTGTTTTCAACATCACAAACTAAAACCGCCGATTCGGGAAAAAGTTTTTTTACGGTTTCTATTTGGGATTCGGTCTGAACAGAAAAAATACAACGAGCACCATTTTCAATCAAGGTTTTTGCAGAGAAATAGGCGACACTCTTTTTATTGGCAACTCCAGAGATAAAAAAATTTTTGTTCGTTATATTTAAAAAATCCATTAAACGTCCTGGTTTTCAACAAGTGTTGCGGCAAATTCAATCGTCATAACAGTTTTATTGTTTGCAGTGATTTTGCCTTTCATGAAAGCCGCATTGGCGAGCATTTCAACAAAGTCCACTGTGATCATGAGTTCATCACCAGGCTTGGCCATATTTTTAAATTTAGCGCCCTGGATTCTGGTTACGAGTGCAGTTTTGCTGTTACCTGCACTTTCTCCGCGAAGTGACATTAAAAGGGCACCAGTCTGGAAGACAGCTTCACACATCAGGACACCCGGAAAAACGGGTGCGCCAGGGAAGTGTCCACGAAAAAAGTCTTCCTTACCTGTCAAAAGCTTTGAGGTCGTAATCGAATTTTCCGTTCGGTCTACTATCTTTTCAATGAATAGAAAGGGGTCTCTCTGGGGAATATTGGCCAAAATTGTTTCAAGCATTGAGACCTCCAGCAATATCGAGAGTGGCACCCGTGATGTAGGACGCTTCTTTTGAGGCGAAGAAAAGTACCGCATGGGCGACTTCTTCAACCTTACCAAAACGTTTCATGGGAACTTGAGATTTATATTCTTTGACCTGATCTTCTGGTAAATCTTTAAGGAGTTCAGTCTCGATAAAGCCAGGGCAGACGTTATTAATCGTAATGTTTCTTTTAGCGACTTCTTTAGATACAGAAAGTGACATGGCGATTTGTCCTGCTTTAGAAGCCGCGTAGTTGGCCTGGCCAGGAAGTCCAAGTTTGCCACCAACTGAAGACATGTTAATGATTCTGCCATAACGATTCTTCATCATCGCCAAAACTGCAAAACGGGTCATGTTATATGTCCCTTTTAAGTTTGTGTCGATAACGGCATCCCAGTCTCCCTCAGTCATGCTCGCTACAATATTATCCCGGCGAATGCCGGCGTTGTTGACCAAGACTTCAAGTGAAGGAAAAGTTTTTTCTAAATCGTTGAAGAAGGCTTCAACTTCATTTGTGTTTGAAACATTGAATTTTTTCAAAATAAGTTTCTCACCATACTGGGAGTATTTATCTTTGAAAGCATTGGCAGCTTCATCATTGCCCGCGTAAGTAGCGATGACTGCAGCACCGGCCTTAAGAAAATTTTCCGTAATTCCTGCCCCTATACCGCGGGTTCCGCCTGTAACAATGACGTGTTGAGATTCAAAATTATACATTCTGTGTTCCTAAGTAAGATTCTATTGCGTTCGATTGGATGACACCATAATTGGCAGCGCCAAGCCATCCCGACATGATGATCCCCACTGAGCCCGCATGAAATAATCCAGGGAGTGTTTTATGTAAGTTCATAGACACTTCAAGGCCTTCAAATTTTGTTCCGAAGGAAGAGCCCTTCGGATGAAGCGTGTACTTTTCCACGGTTAAGGGAGTGGCGGCTTCAACTATTTCTAATTGGTCCCTAATATCTGGCAAAAAAGCCTCTAGGCCTTTAAGAGTTTCTTCGATCATTAAGTTTTTTTCGATTTCGTATTCTTCTGGAGACAACTTTTTCCAGTCTTCATAATTGCAATTGGTGCTTGAAACGATAGCTACTCTGGCATCAGGCTCCTGCGGCCGAGCTTCTTGTGGATAATACACTGAAAAAGTTCGCGAACTGACTTTGAGATCAAGTAATCTTGCAGGGTCATAAGTTGGATAGTTGGATGTAAAAATCAGATCCCCGATGTGAGGTATCGTGACTCCTTTTTTGAGACCCATATAGACCTGACAGCTTGATGAATTAAGTCTTACGGCTTTTGTCTTTTCGATATAATCGGCAGGGAAGTGCTCTTCACCAACAAGATTGAGAATCGTAGTCCGAATGTTCGCATTGGAGAGGATAGCCTTGGCGTTGATTTTTGTATTCTCAAGAATAATGCCAGTGGTTTTCCCGTCTTCCACAACAATCTTATCGACTCTGGTCTGGAGCTTAATATCTACATTGTTCTTTAGTAATTCATCCTTCATCTTCGAGATAATAAGATCAGTTCCACCTTTAAAGGTAAAAACACCCTTACTCATAAAGTTCGAGAATACGATTCCGTAAGAAATGGCAGGGTCATCGAGAGTCGATCCGTTAGCATAAGTGATGGGCTCCATGAGTATTCTGGTAACGTCATTTCTGCCTGGGAAGAATTTTTCAAAAAGTTCACGATTGGACATTTGAGAATTATCAAAGAAATTCATTGTGGCGAGATATTCAAAAAATGCAGTGACAGCTTCTGGCGCTATGCCGAATTGTGTCGTAAGCACATTGGAGTAGTGCTCCTTGGTAAAATCTGTTTGAACCTTGAATTGCGGATTTACGAAGCGCACGTCCTTGAGCTGGACAATCCGATCAGCTATATCTTTGTTCCAGTATTTGCGGCAGGTCTTAATCATGCCCGCCGGAAACCCGTGAAGGGATACATCAAAAACATGCTCACGGTTCTGCCGGTAAAACCAAGTGGCGAATCCACCCAGTTTATTATGGGATTCGAGTAGTAAAACCTGATGTCCGTTGCGACCCAGGATGTTGGCGGCAGTCATCCCAGCGAGACCAGAACCAATGATGATCACATCATAGTCTTTGGTTATTTTATCTTGAGTCTTGAACAGCATGAGCTCGTCTCGCGGTGCATTAGTAAGTCGTGTTTAGGTCTGAAAACATTAGACGAATATCTCGAAAAAGTCATGGAATCCGTTACAATAAAAGAAATGTCTAAGTTAAAAAAGGTGCTATCGATGAATTTCTTAGGCCACATTAAAAAAACAATTGGACTCGATTACCGCTCTCTTGCTCTCTACCGCTGTTTGATGGGTCTGATAGTAATTGCGGATGTTGTTTACCGTCTTCCGGACTTAATTAATTTTTATACCGACGTGGGGCTCGTCCCTCGTGCCACATTCGTCTCCGAGATGGGGATGCCCTGGTCCTTTTCGTTTCATCTGGCCAATGGATCTCTAGGTTTTGCTATCGCCATGTTCGCTTTGCATTTTATCTTCGGACTAATGCTGGTTTTTGGTTTCAAGAGCCG
>JAIFLR010000063.1 GCA_020048985.1 Halobacteriovorax sp.
GCCTGCGAACATCAGGCACCCAGCTCAAAAGAACATCAGCTATCGTAATATAAATAAAGATCTGCAATACACCATCAATCATTAAGTAAATTGTCGGCCTTATGCAGAGAAAAGAAAAGAAAAATTATTCATACTTATAATTGGCCACCATACTGGCAATTGTAAAAAGTAGAATGGATGCAAAGTATGCGGGCTTACCAAATTTGGGAAATCGACGGGCCACAACTGCGCCTCCAATTCCTATGATAAACCAAATTCCCATTTTAATCTGAATCCAGAGTGGCCAGCCTGCTGTGTGCCCAATTCCCAAACGGGCCATCAGCCCCATTCCTCCAACCAGAGTCATGAGAGTCGCAATCCCTGTGAGAATTTTAATGTGTTTTTGCTGGGCCCCATAGAAACTAATCGATAATCCTGTTAAAAGGATGACGATCGAAACCAAGTGGATAATTTTGTAATTTAAGTATGAAATCATATAACTCCTTTAGAGTGACTTTAAGACGGATTTTAGTAGCTCCCAAAAAGGAGTAACGGTTGGAATATGTAATCTTTCTTGGGGTGAGTGTGCACCCATTATCGTCGGACCAAATGAAACAGCATCAATGGGACCTATTTTATCTCTTAAAATCCCACATTCCAGACCCGCGTGAATCGCTGTGACTTTAGCCTTTTTATGAAAAAGCTCCTGAAATTTGTCTGAAACAAGATCCAATAATTTATTTTCTCTAACTGGTTTCCAACTAGGATATTCACCATTTTTGGAAAATTCCATTCCAAATCCCTTTGCCAGGGCCGTGACCTGGCCTTCCAGACCCGCACACTCTCCACGATCAAAAAACCGCAAAGAAGACTCGAGATGAAACTGCCCTTTTACGAGAAGAGAAATCGCCAAATTATTACTTAGGGCCACCAGCTCTTTATTACTCGCTAGATCATAAGCGTGCGCCCCATGGGGAAATGCCGTAAGAAAATTTATAACTGTTTCACAGTCCTTGGTTTCAACCACTAACGGATGAAAAGAATCTGTCACTTCCATTTTGCCAAAGAATTGACGATCACTTTCCGGCATAAAAGACATCCAACGGGCGGTCACGATTTTAAGGGCTTCCTCAGCAACATGAATATCAGGTAAATTCACGAGGGCAAACGCATCCCGTGGAATGATATTATGGGCCTTCCCCCCTCTCCACTCGTTTAGTTCAAACGAATCTTTAGGTAATGAACTCACCCACTCCATCAAAAACTTAATCGCATTTCCACGCTGTTCATGGATATCCACTCCGGAATGACCACCGAGAAATCCACCGACGACAAGTTTGACTCCATAATTTTTAATCTTGGCAGGAACCATTTCAACAGATCTCTTGAATTCATAATCAATTCCGCCTGCACATCCTATATAAAGACTGCCCCAATCTTCAGTGTCGAGATTGATCATCTTTTTACCTTTTAGTTGACTCGCGTCCACGCCCCATGCACCTTTAAGACCAGTTTCTTCATCCATGGTAAAAAGTAATTCTAATGAAGGATGCTGAATTGTTTCGTCACTCATGAGCGCAAGGGCGGCGGCACATCCTATCCCATTATCGGCCCCAAGTGTGGTGCGATCTGCTTTGATCCAATCTCCTTCTCGAAGAGTGATAATTGGATCGGTGTTAAAATTTATATGACGGTCTGGAGTCGCATCAGTCACCATATCCATATGATTTTGAATGATAACTGTTTCGTGAGTTTCATAGCCTTTTGAAGCTGGGACATAGACGATGACATTACCCACTTCATCACAATGAGTTTTGAGGTTTAAATGTGAAGCTTCCTTCACGATGTATTCCCGAAATTTGTCCTCTTTTCTGGATGGTCTTGGGAGCTGATTTATAGCATGAAAATATTCCCATACTTTTTTTGGTTCAGTTGGAAAATGAGATGGAATATTCATGACTTGGCCTCGCTACAATCCTATAAATTTTCCATTTTTTACCCTGCTTAAAATGGATTGTCAGCCAAGGTTATTGACAGTGTGCCCAAAGGCTATCTATAAGTGAAAGTACATTTGTTTTTATATTACGGGGGTTCCATGAAACTTAAGGCTTTAATCCTAGCTTCAGCTTTGACTCTGACTACATCAGCATTTGCTCAGTGGTTTGCTGCAAATCCTGCAGTAACAGTTCTTCCTGGCCAAGTGAGTGTACAAGTTTACAACCCGTACTATGAGCCAATCGTTTGTAATGGCCAAGTCTTCGGTCAAACAATAAATGGCCCGATTTTTAATGCATTTTTTGCTGAACAATTTATGCCAGCTGGTAGCTCTAGATTCGCTGTTGTAGTGACTAACCCATTCAACCGTTTCGTTGGCGGTTGGGCGAATATTCACTGTCGATTTGCTCGTTGGTAATTTAAGCTCGTATTCTGGAATGAGTCCTGCCTTAAATCCAGCGGGACTCAACCATCACTTAGAAAAAAACTAATTCAATCCCTTGTCTAAAACCACATCATCTTGAGTCCCATTGTAGAAATAGACGAAATGGTAGCCTAAGTCGGCCAGATCTTGAGCAGCTTTAGCTGGAGCGTCATCGCCTTTTTGCAGGCTATAAAGAACTACGTTTTGAGACTTGTTTGGATATTGAGCTGGGAACTCATTCTTAAACTGAGAGCTGTAATTGATGTGAACAACATTCTCAAATTTTACCGGAGTACGCTCAGCAGGGAGAAGATCCACAAAAACGAAGTTTAAACGATCTTCTAGACGTTGTTTGAACATTTCGCGCGGGATTTCGTATTTCATATTTTACCTTGATTGACAGTTGTTTACCCTTAAAAGATACTTCGAAATATCAAAAATGTTGAGATAAAAATGTCTGAAAATGTTAATCACGTTCCTGTAAGTTCTTATTTAAATTGGGATGAATACTTCATGCTTCAGGCCATGATGGCTTCATTTAAGAGCAAAGACCCTAATACTAAAGTGGGCTGCGTATTTGTTGATGATAATAATCACCAATTATCCATGGGATACAACGGCCAAATCGCCGGGATCGATGAGACTAAAATTCCTTGGGGAAATATCAAAACGGTCCCCCTCGATCAACAAAAGTATGCGTATGTAGTTCATTCAGAGGCCAATGCCGTTCTGCATGCGAAGGCTTCTTTGGAAAACTCTCGTTGTTACGTCACTTTATTCCCTTGTCACGAATGTGCCAAAATCCTTGCAACGGTTAAAATAAAAGAAATCGTTTTTCTATCTGATAAGTACAACGGCACGGTCGAAAACTTGATCGCAAAAAGAATATTTGAGATGTCTAACATCCAATACAGGGAATTGAATTTACGAAATGATCTTATTGATGATCTTTCCGGGTATTTTCTCTCCATGTTGACTTGAATAAGAGGCTACTCTACCCGTTCGCGATGGCACTTTTTGTCATCTCATCCATTGAGCTTATTTCTTATTTCTACCTACAAATTCTGGTAAGCAAATACCCGTGGGACTTCTTTTACCCACATGAAAAATTCTCGGTGGGTATTTCTCAAGAAATAATCGATTATTGGCAGAAAATAAACGCTCCTCACGGATTAGGCTGGGTCCCTCAAGCTGGGCTTCGCTCCGCAAAAAACTGCCTCGGTGAAGAATGGAAAGCAACATTTGGGAACCTTGGTGAGCGAATCAATACAACCCAATATTCTAACCACCAGATATCAATTTACGGAGATTCTTTTGTAGTTGGGGACGAAGTCAACGATCACGAAACCATTGGTTATTTTCTCTCTAATAAAACCAAAACGAACGTAAGAAATTTTGGAGTTGGTGGATATGGAATTGATCAAGCCTTGTTGAGATTTGAGCACAATCTTCCAACTGACTCTCCCAAAATTGCAATACTTTCCCTTTACAGCGGGGGGGTCGACAGAGTCCTAAGCTCACATAGATCGTTTCTGCATCCGTTTACAGGAGTAGTATTAGGATTCAAGCCGAGATTTCTCAAAGAAAAAAATCAATTTGTCTTATCGCGTCCCCCAAAAGAAATTAAGAATCCTGACGATCTTAAGAACTATATAAAAAGATATGCCGATACAGATTACTGGTACCAGTTTTTTAAAGAAAATAAGCCGCACAATACTTTTCCCTACTCCTTAAACCTCCTGAATGCCTTCATAAAGCTTCAACAGATTAATTCATGGGGGCGCGATGGAGTGATTTTTCAAAATGCGATGGCAACAGAAACGATCACATATATCTTAGAGCGCTTTATCTCGACTTCCATTGCTAACAACATTCGCCCGGTTATTCTTGTGATTCCATCACACAAAGATGTTGAAAATCATATGCGTAAGAAGGACGTGTCTTACCGGAAGTATCTGGATTTTTTCTCTTCCGGCCATGATGTAAAAATCATCGACATGATTAAAGCGAACAGTTTGGACTGGAACCAGTTTTTTTTGAAGAATTATGATTGCCATGCCGCCAAGTACGGGAACGAAAAAATAGCCGAAGAGATTTTCAAGCAAATCTAAAATGGCCGATCAAAATCACAGTTTTGATCTTTTCTGACCCAGAAGGATGTTCCTTTACGGAATGAAGAATGTTTAAAAAATAATCTGTAAAAGATTGAATACGGCGTAAAAAATAGAAAATAAAACAGGCTTAAAATAATCGTTGAGTTCATCCGCCCCAAAAGTTTAAACAAACTCAACTGCAAACCATTTAATCGGTCTGAAACCACGCATCCCAACAGCCACAAACCAATAATCCAGAAATAATATAAGGGCCCATTATTTAAATAAATTAGGCAGCTGGCCGCGATAGCAACATTTACTGAAAATAGATGCCGCTCTTTAAACTTAATCCAGCTCAAATTGAGTTCTCCAGTCAAGGTCGCTAAATTCTGGAAGATTTTCTTTAGTGATCATAAATTCTCCCAGTACAAGTAAATCCATTTCAGTTCTTCTAAAACAAAGATAGGCATCCTCAGGGGTGCAAACGATTGGCTCCCCCCTCACATTAAACGATGTATTCACTAAAAGTGCCGTGTCACAATTTCGCTTAAAGGCACTCATTAAGCCATGAAGATCAGGATTCTGCTCGCGATGAACCGTTTGTAAGCGAGCCGAATAGTCGATATGGGTGATTGCGGGGAACTTTGAACGAATAACATTTAATTTCTCGATTCCAAACTTATCCTCATCCCTTTGATTTACTGGTACGAGGTACTCTTTTTTTATTTTGGCAGTGAAGAGCATGTATGGCGAGTCTCCTTCCCATTCAAATAGTTTTGCCACGTCCTCGCTCATTACCATTGGCGCAAATGGGCGGAAGGATTCCCGGTACTTGATTTTTAAGTTCATCGTTTTCTGTAGATTCAATACCCTTGCATCTCCAATTATTGATCGATTCCCTAAAGCACGAGGACCATATTCCATCCTTCCCTGAAACCACCCTATAATTTTTCCATTTTGAAGGTGCTTAGATGTCTCGTCCCATAATTTTTCTTTCGTATATCTTTCGTAGGGAATTTTGTTCTCCAAAAGGAAGCGTTCGATTTCCTCATTTGTAAATTCTGGACCAAACAGACTCCCTTTCTGGGCATCGGGAAGTTGCACCGTTCTTAATTGTTTTAAACCTAAATAATAATATGCCAATGCCGCACCTAATGCTCCTCCAGCGTCCCCGGCAGCAGGCTGCACCCATATCTTTTCAAATCCCGACTCCCTTAATAAACGAGAATTCGCCACACAATTCAAAGCAACTCCACCGGCCAAACATAAATTCCTTGATTTGAATTTTCTTCGTAACGTTTTCACGACGTGCAGGAGAGACTCTTCCAATAACGCTTGCAAAGAAGCAGCCACATCCATATGAAAGCCCTCGAGATCAGATTCTGGCTCCCGAGCGCTGCGACCGAAAAGTGACTCCATTTTTTTCGTAAACATTTTAAGACTGTGACCGTATGCAAAGTACTCCATGTTTAACGAGTAGCTGCCATCGTCGTGTAAATTAACGAGATTTTTTAACATTATGTCGAGAAAGACTGGCCTTCCATAGGGAGCAAGTCCCATAACCTTGTACTCTCCAGAATTAACCTTGAAGCCTAAGTAAGAAGTTACAGTTGAGTAAAGAAGTCCAAGTGAATGTGGGAAATGAATTTCAGAAATCCCCTTTAGTTGATTTCCTTCTCCCTGCCAGACAGACGTGGTGGCCCACTCCCCCACACCATCTATGCACAACACAATGGCTTCTTCAAACGGTGAGGGAAAAAAGGCTGAAGCTGCGTGAGACAGGTGATGTTCCGAATATTTCACGGACGTATTCTCCAGACCAAGCTGCTTAAGATTTACCTTAATATCCTTTTCCAGAAAGAGTTTCCCTTTTAACCAAAGAGGAACAGAGGCTAGAAAATTCCTATAACCAAAAGGTGCGTGATACAAATGCGTTTCAATGAGCCGTTCGAAAGTGAGAAACGGTTTCTCATAATACACACAAGCCTCAACTTCGGACTGATGAACATTAAACTCTTTTATTAACCAAGAGATAGATTGAATCGGAAATCCATTGTCATGCTTTTTACGTGAAAATCTTTCTTCTTGAACCGCACCCATTATTTCGCCACCCCTGATTAGAACGGCGGCACTGTCATGGTAGTAACAAGAAATGGCTAAAATATATTTTGAATTCATCAAAAAAATGAATAAATGAAAGGTGAATAAGGGTTACTGGGGGATACTACTAGCAATGCACCAAAAATGAGAAGAGCTCCCAGAATTGGTAATAGCCAGAACTTTTTTCTAATTTTCAGATAGGACCAAAAATGCCTTAGCATGAAGTTAGTTTACCCCAAGCTCACTCTCGTTGAAAACAGTATAGATCCTGACCAATTTGTCCCATAAAATTCATCCGAAGTGACCCGGAAAGCCAATTGAGGGAATTTTCGTTAAAAAATTGGGCTGCGACTTTGTTGATGGTAAGAATCACCAATTATCCGTCGGATAAAATGGCACTGTTGAAAATTTATCTTCTCACTTTGAAGGGACACTACACAATTAGAATTTAATAAGTAGCCCTAATGATGTAGAAATCGCTAATATTTGTGAATAGACCTTTCCTCCCAAACTGTCCCCATTTATATTCTGTGTAATATCCTGATAATCAAGATTGTTCTGCCATGTCGCATGTAGAGCATATTTTTTTTTCAACAAAACCTGTCGATTAAATTCCAAATGACCGTGAAGGCCAAAACCATTTACTGATGAGGTATCAACACCTGCCATATCCGTCGAGCCAAAAAGAGGATAGTTCACCCATCCCTTAATATTTAATTCAGTAGGTATCGTTCTTTGAAGTTCAACTTTTTTTATGCCTCCAAGGGAAAGAGACATTACGGTCGTTTTACCCATGTCAACTGAATCAGCACTATTTCTAAAAATCGGATTTTGAACTAGTCCTATTCCTACCATTAGCCACCGAAAAGAAGTCCCCAAGTCTACTGAGTAGATCCGCTCTTCTAAACTTTTAGAAATTGTTTCATATTTGAGTTTATAGACATCTATTGCAAGCCAAGATGTCCAATCATCGAAAATAAATTCTGAGTTAAATTTAAAGTTATTAAAAGAAATAACACCTAGATTGACTTCACCTAAAGCCCCAGTTTGTGAAAGGGAAATGAATTTTGCTCCATAGAGAGAAGATATAGTCCATTCGCCAGCTGCAGGAGTGTCCGTCACTGTTTCATTGCTTGTATTAATTTCTTTTTTTTCTATAGTCTCAATCACTTCAGATGAATTTGGAGGAACTATTGTTCCCCAGTAGACCTTTTGATTTGGATAAATTGAGTTGCTGTTTATAATTTGTGGATTATAAAAAAGGATTTTTTTTAGCTTTCCATTACGACCATAGAGCCTTTCTGTATCAAATTTGTTTTTCACAATTTGAGAAAGATTTTCACCTTTTTTCACAACGTGAAAATCTTGGGCTGCTCCTACGCTCGCCAAAAGGGCGCTGAGCAGAGCGAAGGTAATGGTTTTTCTCATAAGAATTATTGTAAGCGACCCCCCTACTTTTCCAATGGTGAGTCAAAATTGCCTAAAACTTTCCATAGACTCAATATCAATTTACTTACCCGTTATAGAATACCGCGACCTGGCTTAAGTGCCCGAAATTACACCTGTAAAATGCATTGGATTCATATTTGGATCAATTTGGTCGATAAGAGAACTAGATGAAGATACTTCTTTTATTGTTAGCGCTCTTGGCGGCAGCCTCATGTCAAGTTGTCGTCTGGAAGGAAGATACAGCAATTGAAACTACTGGTGCTGCTGCTGGTGCCGGCGATATTAATTCATCTCCAACAACTCCGAATATTACATCTGCTTTGGCCCCCAATTGACTAGGCACCTTGTTTAATTTGTTTTTTATACTCTAACGGGCTCATCATTCCAAGTCCAGAATGTGGTGCCT
>JAIFLR010000121.1 GCA_020048985.1 Halobacteriovorax sp.
ATCAATGAGTTAGAATCTTGTTTGAACAATATCAGTATTTTTAGCAATTTGGATTACAATGTATAAATATTGATAATTTAACGTTTGGACAAGGTCAACGACTATGAAAGCTCTCAAATTTCTAAAAAATTCCGCCGGTATCAGTATGGTCGAAGTCATGATGGCGGTCTCAGTGATGGGCGGTCTTTCCTTAACAGTTGCCCAACTGATGAAAAATACTTCAGAGAACACTAAGCAGAACGAAGCCAAACAAGAAAACGTAAGTCTCAAAGGTCTGCTGCAAGACACACTCAATAATACAACGGCTTGTGTAAACACCTTCGGCACCACCATGACTCCGGCCAACGTAACCGCTTTAAGTGCAGGCCCCACAGCCTCAGTCTCTATTCCAAATGTGAAAGACAAAGTTAACACAATTAAATATTCGACAACATCGACCAATATTCAACCTCTCACTATCACGTCGATGAGTCTGACGAACTACAGCCCCACTGCCTTTACTGGGGATTTTCTAGTCAACGCAACTTTTAAAAAATCCACCAATAACATTGTCATGGTTAAACCCATAAGAATTCCCATAAACTTTAGCTTCAATGGAACTACTCTAACGGCCTGTTCAACTATGGCAGTGGGTGGAGAATGGATGCTTGGGGGAAATGCAGGGACCGTGGATGGAACCGATTACCTTGGTACATCTGATAACGTTGCTCTTAATTTTAGAGTAAATGCTCAGGAGTCAGGAAGAATTGATAATGCCGGACAAACATTTTTAGGTTATCAGGCAGGAAGAAATTTACCATATGGCACTTCTGGAACGGCATTCGGTTATTTGGCCCTATCGTCAGACACTGGGTCTGGGAAAAATTCAGCCTTTGGAGGCAATGCACTTCGCTCAAATTCCTCGGGTTACCAGAACACTGCGATTGGTGACAGTACTTTACAAAATAATTCAATCGGAGCACAGAACACCGCTGTAGGTAATGGAGCCCTGATGAGTAATACCAGCGGCATCGGCAATACCTCTTTAGGATACTCTAGCATGGGATACGCCACCTCAGGAAGTAACAATACTGCTGTTGGAAATTTCGCCGTATATACCACAAGTGGTAGCCAGAACACCGGAGTTGGAAGCTGGGCACTCTATCGAACTTCAGGCAGTGGCAACGCGGCTCTTGGTGCGAATGCCGGATTATTCAATTCAAGCGGTTCTTACAACCTATATCTTGGCAATGGTGCTTATGGTGTAGCCGGAAACTTATCAAACAAATTAGTTATTGAAACTATAGCGGGTAACACGCCTCCACTGATTGGTGGTGATTTCAGTACCCGAGAAGTGGATCTAAATGGCAGGACAGTCGTAAATTCAAACTCAGGTACCGCTGGAATGTCTGCACTAACAAGTAATATCACAATGGCCAATGCAGGTAGTGAGACCAATGCCATTTATGCCAACCATAATGCAACAGGAGTTACTGGTGTTGCAGTTGGCTTAAGGGCCCAAGCCAGAAATCCGGTGTATGGATCAACTGGGCGATTGTATGGAGTGAAGGCATCAGCCGAAGGAGGCACCCTTGGCCATAATTACGGTGTTGTGGCCACAAGTTTAGGTGGCGCAGGAATTTTTGCATCTGATGATGGGTCGATGCCAAATGCAGCGAATACTTACGTACCGGGGTGGCCATTGAACTATGCTGGTATTTTTAAAGGCAATGTAGTCATTACTAACGATCTAGAAGTTAAGCGCTATGTTACGATTAGGAGCAATTTAGCAGTAATTGGAGACGCTTACAAAACTCTTGGTGGTCCATTCATGACTTATTCAGATCGAAGGCTGAAGAAAAATATTAAAGAACTAAACGGCGCTCTTGATAGAATCTCAAAACTCAGACCAGTAAATTTTGATTGGAAAAACCCTCAAGGTAATAAAAAAATAATCAGTGATACTGGCTTCATAGCTCAAGATGTAGAAAAATTTTTTCCTGAATGGGTCACTGAGCAAGAAGCTGTGGGTGATGACTTATTAATTATTCCAAAAAACCAAAAAGCAAGGATGTTAAATTTAACAACAGGTTTTTATGCATACATTGTTAAAGGTATCCAGGAACTAAATGAAGAAGTTATCAAAAATAAGGCGATGCTGAAAATGATGCAAGAAGGATTGGAGCAAAAAGTAGAGGCTAATACGAACGCCATTTCTCTTCTTGAGAAAGAAGTTAAGAATCTACAAACTGAAAATGCCCTGCTGAGAGAAAGATTAGAAAGAATTGAAAAGAAGCTTTTAAAATAAGTTTATTAAACTATAGGTGCCCCCGATGCTGGGGCACCTATAAATCCTAAGCTGAAACAACGTTAGAGAAGACCCCACGAAATTTCCCTCGAGTATCAATTATTAGTTTTGAGTGCTTCAACAGCAAATCATAATCAAATTTATCATGGTCAGTTATGAGAACAACGCAGTCGTATGTGGTCAAGTTACCTAGGTTTATATCGACAGATGTAAGGTTGAATTGATGCTCCCCTATTTTGGTAAAGTCAGGCACATGTGGATCAGAATAGGAAATATGGGCTCCCTCGGATCTGAGTTTTTCCATCAAGACAAGCGCAGGTGATTCCCTTGTGTCATCAATGTTTTTTTTATAGGCTATTCCACAAATCAGAATATGGGCGTTCTTAACTTTTATTTGCCGCTTATTTAGTGCTAAGGAAATTTTCTCGAAAACATAGTTTGGCATCGAACTGTTAACTGCCCCTGCTAATTCAATAAATTTAGTGTCGACACCAAATTCTTTTGCCTTCCAGGTGAGATATAATGGATCTATGGGGATGCAGTGACCTCCGACGCCTGGCCCAGGACGGTAAGGAACGAATCCAAATGGCTTAGTAGAAGCAGCGTCTATCACTTCCTGAATATCAATACCCATTTTATCGCACACTACTTTTAGCTCATTAATTAAACCTATATTAACAGCTCTATGAATATTCTCGAGAAGCTTAGTCATCTCAGCTACTTTAGTCGAACTTACTGTGACGACTTGATCAACAACTTGTGAATAAAGTGCCACACCAACTTTTAAGCAGAAATGAGTGCAGCCCCCAACAACCTTAGGAATTGTTCTCGTCGTAAAATGAGCATTCCCTTGATCTTCTCTTTCTGGTGAAAAAACTAAGAAATAATCACTTCCAAGTGTAAATCCCCTCTTCTCAATTATTGGCCTTAACTCTTCGTCAGTTGTCCCCGGATAAGTAGTGCTCTCAAGGGATAAAATCTGATTAGCTCTAAGGTGGGGATAGATGGTGTTCATGGTATTGGTAATAAAGCTTAAATCTGGTTCTCTGTTTGCATTCAATGGTGTCGGCAAACATAAAATGATTACATCGACTTCCTGGATTCTTTCGAAATTGGAAGTCGCAACCAAACCTTGAAAAACCGCTTTTTGAACATCAGAGTTTTTAATATGGGAAATAAAACTAGTACTGCTATTGATTTTACAAATCTTCACCTCATCTACGTCAAAACCAATAACCTTATATCTTTCCTCAGAGAATCGAAGTGCAAGTGGAAATCCGACATAACCCAACCCAACAATTCCAATAATCGCTGTTTTATCCTCGAAGCGTTTTAATATTTGGTTCATTTTGCCTCTTAAGGATTGTTCTGCAATTGTGTCACGACATCATTATGAAGCTGCAACAGATAATGAAAATACTTACTCTCCCTAACCTCTGGATCCGTTTTTGAAGCTTCAATTATTCGACTTGTCACATAGAAAGCTTTAAGTGGTTCATTGTTATCCAAAAAACTGACTGCAAGGTTTTGGGCTACGGGAATATTATATGGGTCGGCCAATAAGGATTTAGAATAAAAGATTATATCATTTTTATAATAACTAACCGCTTTAAATGTTTGAATGCAAAAAAAAGCAATATAGAAATATGGCAAAAAATAAGCAAATCTAAATTTCCACTTAGACAAAATGGAGAGCCAAAAACATAAAAAAAATGGAAGAGCGAGGTAGAGATGCTGCTCGCTAACCCAAGTGAGATTCATATAGGGAGCAGTTATGAATCCCAGGAATGGCGTAATCATAAGATAGCCAGAGATAAGATATAGGCCCCCCAAGGTCCGAAAGTTTATGAAAAATAACGTCATAATAAAAATAAAATGGAGGATTGCTGTGAAACCTAGTTCTTTTGGTGCTCTCCCCTTTATAGGGTAACTCTCAAGGGGTAAGATCACTTGCCAGAAGTAGTAGCGCGTCGTATTTAAAATTAATACTAAAGTATCTTTTATTTTTTTGATTCCACTAATATGTTCAACTTTCTTTTTATCATCAATGATCGGTTTTTTACTTTCCTGAATCTTTGCGTCTACAAAGGTACTGCTCTCATACTGAGCAGCTGCTGTTGAGGTTTGAGTACTTTTGAGAATTGTGTACGCAGAAAAACTACTCATCAAGAGAAACGGGATGGCCCAGATTAAGGATTTAGCCCCAGATTTTTTAAAAATACATAAAAGAAAAAAAAGGCTCAGAGGTAGTGACGCCGATTTTGAAATGATTGAGAGAAAGAAACTGCACCATGCAGGCAGGTACCATATTTTTTTCTCGGATACTTTAAGAAGGCAGATAAAAGATAGAATACCAAAAGTGAAGGATAAAAGAGTTTTGAGCTGCACCATCCAGCTCACAGCAATAACGTTTGAGGGGTGAATGAGGAAAAGAATGAATAATAATCGAGGATAGGGAATGTTAATTTTAAGGACAACGTTTAGAAGCAAATAAGAATTAAGTAAATGTAAAGCCAGATTCAAAAGATGATAATACAAAAACTCAAACTTCCATATGCCAAAAAGAAACTTATGAATTGATATACTTAAAGGCCAGGCAAACTCAGACCAAATTCGATCATATCCATAATTCCCAGTAATCACATCGTCTTGAAATATAAAGTGAAGATCATCAAAGATAGGACGACCATTAAGCGAATTCCAATAAAGACAAATGGTCATCACGAAAGAGAATAAAACAAAAACAGAAAGAGGTATTTTTGATATTTTATTTATTGTGGAAACCATAAATAAATTCTAACATATTGTTCATTTAAACTAAAACAAAATGATATGTGAAAGCATAGTACAAAATTTTCTTAACTGCAGTTTCGTTTTGATAATAAAAAATTTAAAACCCAGATTAAAAATCTTGCTACACACCTTGTTCTCGAGAATAAAAAAATCGAATCCAAAATCTCTAAAAGAAAACGAATCAAATACTTTTTTGAATCCGAAAGGTGCAATTGTTTTAGGCCAGGATCCTCGACAACCTTGCCAATTGTTTGTGCCGAAACCTATGACAACTCTATGTCTTGCCCCTTTAAAAATTAGGTACTTACGCTTTAATATAAAGAATCCAATAGCTTGAGTTATGATGTCTTATGTATTTAATTTAACGATCCAGGCAAGGCAAACTCTATGAAAGCTCTCAAATTTCTAAAAAACTCCGCCGGTATCAGTATGGTCGAAGTCATGATGGCGGTTTCTGTTGTGGGAGGTCTTTCATTGACCGTCGCACAGCTGATGAAAAATACATCTGAGAGCACAAAGCAGAATGAAGCCAAACAAGAAAACGTGAACCTAAAGGGTCTCCTACAAGATAATCTCAATAACACCACTGCCTGCGTGAATACCTTCGGCTCAGTCATGACACCTGCCAACGTAACTGCATTAAGCGGAAGTCCATCTGTTTCTATGACAGTTCCAAACGTAAAAGATAAAATCAATGCCATAAGATATTCGACAACATCGACCAATATTCAACCTCTCACAATCACCTCGATGACTCTAACTAACTACAATCCTCTAGCGTTTACAGGCGATTTTCTCGTCAATGCAACTTTTAAAAAATCTACTACCAATATTGTTATGGTTAAACCCATAAGAATTCCAATAAACTTCAGCTTCAATGGTACTACTTTAACGGCCTGTTCAACGATGGCGGTGGGTGGCGAATGGATGCTGGGAGGAAATGCAGGAACCGTTGATGGAACCGATTACGTCGGTACATCTGATAACATCCCTTTGAACTTCAGAGTCAACGCTCAAAAATCCGGAAGGATTGATGATGCCGGACAAACATTTTTAGGTTATCAGGCAGGAAGTAATTTACCCTATGGCACCTCTGGAACGGCATTTGGTTATAGGTCCTTGTTGTCAGACAGTGGGCCTGGAAAAAATTCAGCCTTTGGGGCCAATGCACTTCGGTCAAATTCTTCGGGCTCTCAGAACACGGCGATTGGTGACAGTACTTTGCAAAACAATACAAGCGGAGACTTAAACACTGCGGTAGGGCTTGGAGCTATGATGAGCAATGTCTCAGGCGGCGCCAACACTGCTTTAGGATTAGGTAGCATGGCATACGGAACCTCCGGAAGTTATAACACCGCTGTGGGAATGAATTCTGTATATAGCACTAGTGGTAGCCAGAACACCGGTGTTGGCGCCATGGCAATCTATGGTACTTCAGGAAGTTCCAACGCTGCATTAGGCTATTATGCCGGCAGGTTCAGCAGTAGTGGTTCTTTTAATACTTATCTTGGGAGTAATTCAGCTCCGGCCTTAACACTTGGTTCAAACAATATTTTTATAGGTAGTAATTCTGGGTCTGGAGTAGCAAACACATCGAATAAGCTTTATATCGAATCAACGACTAATACGACTCCACTCATTGGGGGGGATTTTAGTGCTCGAACTCTTCAGCTAAGTGGGACAACCACTATTAACGTCCCTGCCTATACGACTGGTATCAAAATTCCAAATCGAAGTGGATTAAGATCTGTTAATGGAGTTGCTTCCGATGTGATGTACATTGATAACCGTATCCTCATCCGGGATGCTGCAACTGGTGGAACAGGGTTTGTAGGGATTGCCGGAGGTCTGGGGATTGGTGGCGGTAGTTATTGGGATGGATCTGTTATTCCTGCTCAAGGGAATGTCATGATTCAAGGAAACGTGGGAATTGGGACCCAGACTCCCTCTCAAAAGCTTCATGTCGTGGGTAATATCCTGGCAACCGGAACAATTACTCCTTCAGATCGAAGATTAAAGGAAAATATAAGGCCTCTTCAAAGTTCACTCAAAAACATATCTCTGGTGAATGGCGTGAGTTATCAGAGGAGAGATAGGAAAGTTGAGTCAGAAACAGAAATCGGCGTCATAGCCCAAGATGTAAAAGCTGTTTATCCAGAACTTATTAGTAATTTCACTCACACTGATGGTAAAAAATACTCTGCTGTGAATTATGTGGGTCTAATTGGTCCAGTCATAGAAGCGATCAAAGAGCTCTATGCCAAGGTTATGGCGATGGTGACATCTGATGAAAAACAAAATATCGAAATCAGAGCGCTCAAGGCAGAAAATGCTAAATTAATCCAGCAGATGAAACTTCAGCAAGACAATTTTGAAGTTAGAATGAAAAAATTAGAAGATGACACAACCAAAAAAAAACCATCAAATAAATAACAAAAAATGGGCCCCAATCCTTGGGGCCCTTCCAATTTTAAATTATCTTAACTGAAGTTTTGCTTTCTTCTTGTGAAGGTTATAGATCATAGAATTGATCTTATCTTCCTTGGCTTTTGATGGGGCCTGAGAGCTGTAATCTAACTTGATAATCGCTTCTTCTTCCTGAACCATTGCCATTTTCATCATGTCAGCAGCTTGCTGAGGAACAAAGATATCCTGCATGTTCACATACTGAGTGATGTCCGCGATCAGGGCAAATCCGTTTTGTCCTGCTTGTTTACCAGTGAAAATCCCTGCAGCACCAACAACCTTGTCGATAGCAAAAACTGGGAACAAGTTAATAGCACCAACGGCACTTCCTATGCTGTCAAACTGCTTGATAGGAACAGCTACACCTAGAGCAACTGCATTTGCTCCGATAGTGAGGTACAGCTGAGCTCCTGCTCCAAGCGGGATCGTGACGGTAGGGTTGTTCGCAATCAATGGAACAGCATTACCGTTTGGAAGAAGAGCTTGTGAAGCTCGGATGTCGGCCAAGGCCGAAACGTTGACCGAGATCTTGATCTGGTTTTTTCCACCAAGAACTGGAAGAAGTTCAACCGAGCCAAGTTGAGTTTGGCCGCGAGGATGAATGATCGGAAGAGTGACCGCTGGAAAAGTCATAGCACCTAGGTCGAGGTCAGCTTTCAGAGCAAGGTAGACATCCTGATCTACTGTGCTTGATTGAACTTGAATTCCGGTAACTACTTGAGGCTTGCCTTTTCCGCAAGCAGACATGACCAGGGAGAGCATCACTAATGTGACGATTTTCAAAAAAGATGTACTCATGAATAATACCAAAGGAGACGTCGTCTCTCTTAGATGATCAAAATCCGGCTCTTCAACAAACGTCCAACATGAAAAGTACGTGCAACCGCAGGATTA
>JAIFLR010000039.1 GCA_020048985.1 Halobacteriovorax sp.
AGAAAGCGCCCTATAGGCCTTCATGCCCCGGTCGGCCTGGGTATAATCACGATCCTCAGGGTATTGATACCACTCAGATGAATAACCGAACCCAGTAACGGGAAGTAGAATGAGCAGGAAGAATAATTTAATCATAGGCCAATTATAATGATTATTTACAAGTTGGAACGGCCAAGGGCGCTACAGAGGCCGGTGCCAGTTTAGCACCGAAAAAAGGACCATGATTTCCACGCACTAACATTATCAAACTTTTTATGTGTAAGTTTTATAAGTCCTTTACTTCTAAAGACCAGATGAAGATATTATCGCCGGATCAACCTGACAGGAGAATGTGTGAAGAAAATTAAATCATCAGTACTATCCGTACTCACTTTAAGCTTACTTTCAACAGCATGTATGGAAGTAGGATCAATTCCTCTTCTGTCAAAGAAAGAAACGAGTTCTTCCAAGAAAAAAAGCAATTTAGTGACCAATAAATCATCCTCTGTTAATGAACAGATTGGTGACGAAAACGTGAAACTTCAAGTTCTTTCGCAAAAAGCACTCAGACTTAAGATGCTCGAAGGCAACATCCTGGATGCAAGTTCGGCGACAGCAAAACTTTTGCTTAGAAGTCTTCCTCACTCTTCAGAAAAGGCCAAGAGTTTAGGCCAAAACAGAGTCAATAGCGCCAAGGCGACTGAGGAATCACTAGTACTCGGTTTTCCAGTTGGTTTGGTGGGTGAACAAAATATTTTTGGCGGCGTCATTACCAAGGTCACTGATAAAACCAACGAAACTCTCGGTGGTCTTAAATTGACCGATCTAAGTCCACTCAATGTTAAAACTGTGATCGTTAGAGATGGGAATGACTTTTACCTCGCACTGGTGGGTTGTGCTTCCAGCTGTGATGAAGAAAGTGAGCAGCAACCACTCATCTACATACCGATCACTGAAGTTAGTGCCAATATGGAGACAATCTACCTTGATTTGTCCTCTATCGGCCGTGGTCTGGATTTGATCAAGATGCTGGATGAGAATGGAGATTATACTAAACTTGTTTCAGTCGCTTCTACGACAACGGCGATGGACTATTCTGTCTCAACACTTGTGTTTGATATCGTTTCAACCATGGTTCCAGTCGGAACAACTGATATCGCCAATGCTCCAAAAACAGAATTCACAGTTCGTTGGTACTTAAAACTTAACTCGGCCTTCAATCCAGCATTCACTTCACGTACTGCGACTGAGGGAGTTGGTTTCTTCAAAACAGAGCGTACTAAAAATGCGAAAATAACTCGTTTCTCTACAACTAATTTTGGAAAGTCTGTTAAGTACTACATTAAAAATGTACCGGAACAATTTAAACCAGTGTTTGCCAAGGCTTTTGACAACTGGAACGTAGAGTTCACAAAAATCATCGGTCGTGATCTTTTAAGCTACGAATTTATCGATGCCTCTGACGAAAGATCTGAACTGATCGTGGCAGGAGATATCCGCTACAACGTTATGGAATGGGATTTAAATAACAAAGCTTCTTACGGAGGCCTGGGCCCGTCAATTGCAAACCAATATACTGGTGAAACACTTTCGGCCAACGTTTTGGTTCAAGGTCCAACAATCATCGGACTTTACACTAAATGGTTTGCACTTTCCCGCACCGCCCAGAATTTAATGGCCGAAGGTCGCACTCGTGAGGCCAATGCAGTTCTTGCTAATTTTAATAAAGAAGCATCTGCAGAAGTGAACAAAAGAAGCAAAATTAAATTTTCGATTAAGCTAGGTAATCTGGATATGAACGTACATGCTCAGAAAGTTGAGCTTGAAGATCCAATGATTAAAAACCATTTCGAAGTCGTGCCTGCGGGAGTAACTTTCGAAAAATATATGACGGGTTATTTCACAGAAATGCTTGAGCACGAGTTAGGTCACAACCTAGGACTACGTCACAATTTCAAAGGAAACCTTGGTGCCTATGAAACTGGTGAGAAAGGTTCAGTCTCTCGCTCAATCATGGAATACCTTGGTCGACCTTACCGTCACCTAAGTGCAATTGGTCTATACGACAAAATGGCAATCTCTTACGGCTACAAAGGAATTGCTCCTAAACACCTGGACTGGTTTTGTACAGATGAAGACCAGGGCTCAGACAAAGCTTCATTTGCAGAGAAGTCTCCTGAATGTACTAAGACTGATGCCACCAGTGATCCATTCACTTTTTGGGAAGCACGTCTAGACCGCGCCATTGATATGATTCTTGATACAAAATCTGCCAGCGCTCCGGTATGGTCTGCTGCGGAAGTGACTGGTCAAGTTGATGAAGCTGTCATTGGTCTCACTGCTTATGCTTCAAGTGCAGAAAAAACAGCTGCAACGTGGACCAACTTTTTCGGAAAAGGCGAGCGCCCGGATAGCGATGATGTTGCTGGAATCAAGAATTATGTTCTAGGGGCAATTAAGAAGAAAATCTGTAATCCAGAATTATCTTCAATCATTGCAGCTAAAGAATCTGCCGAAGCGATCAAGCTTGCTCAAGATAACCTTGATGCGCTAAAAAAAGCGGTGGAAGCGAAAACAATTGAAGTGGCGACCTATACTGCTGAAGATCTGAACTGCGAATAATCTAAAGACTTCCAAAAGCCACCTTCGGGTGGCTTTTTTTTTATCCCCTTCTCATTCGGTTATTTTCTCCTTCAAGCTTCAGGCACACATGTTGCAGATTACAATCCTGTCAGTGGCAGGAGGTTTGTATGAAGCGATATGCGTTCTTTGTTCTTGCAACTATAGTGGCCCAATCAACTTTGGCCGATGCGAATAATACGAAATCGCAGGCGCCCAAGGAAGACAAGCAGCGAATGGAAGCGAAGCCCTCAAGTGTTGTGGGTGGCGCTGAAAGCGGCAACCTCAAGGATAGAACATCTGAGGAAGAAAGGCAGCGCCACGAAATGGAAAAACAAAAACAGCTCTACGAATACGAAGGACAATACCGTAAAGGCCTCTAGAAAGAGTATTGAACTCCTGCCACCACATGCCGTGCCGCCAGAGGAGCGATGTCTTTAAGGGTAGAGGTATGAAGTCTCGCTTCTTGATTGAGAATATTTTTGATCCTTCCAAAGAAGCTGTATTTGCCTGCACTTTTAATCAGGTCATAAGTAAATCCAGCATTCAAAAGTGTGAAGCTGTCTGTGCGCAGTTCATTCGGAGCTGTTTTAGTTTGTTCAAAATTATACTGAGCTTCGACATCTGCAAGCACACGATCTTTGGCCCATTCAAAACCTAAAGTGACTCTCGGCGGAGAAATGCGAGGTAAATTTTTACCCGAATCAATATTCTTAGCACGCACCAGATCGGCCCTGGTCACGATGTTCCACGGGGTTTCTCCTAACTTTTTCTTCCCATCAATTTCAAAACCATAAAAGAGGGCATCAACTTGCTCGTAGTTATAAATATCAAATCCAGAATCAACATCGGCAACACCAGAATTAATCAGGGCAATATAGTCTTGAAATTTTTGAGTGTAGACGGTCAAAGATAAATTTTCATTATTTGTTTCGTATTTTAGACCCAGATCCAGAGCATAGGCCCTTTCATTTTTTAGACTGTCGTTACCTTGTTCAAAGATCCCTGTCGCCAAATGGGCGCCGTCCGCAAATAATTCCTGAGCATTCGGCAATCGCTCAGAGTAGCTGAAGCTAGATAAAACGGAGGATTCCTTTTTGAACTGATGCCTAAAACCAAAAGAGCCGTTGAGGCCATTAAAGTTTTTTTCTTTTCCATCACTAGACTGGTCGTGAATATGTGAATTTTCGGCCCGTGCACCCAAGCTGTAGGTGCTCTTTCCTTTAGATATTTCCTGAAGCGTAAAAAGAGAGATGCCCTTATTTTTTGTCGTCGGTAAAAAGGCTTCTTCACCGACAGCAGAAAAATTAGAGTTTAGTGTTTGTAATCCACTGATACCCTTAATTTCTTTGAACAAAGTCATAAACTCCAACCGAGTCTCATTCCCCTCGTTGGCAAAAGTTGTACCAACTTCCCCGTTTTCAATTTCCTTATGTCCATAATCTGATTGTGCAGTCTTGAGGCGCACACTTTGTAAGACCTCGCCATCAAACTTATATTCGCCGTGAAGTTCAACTCTATTTTGCTTCATTTTAATATCAACATTTTCCTCGGCCGGAGTTCCGTAGAAATTATCAAAGTAGTAATAGGACATTCCCAAATATCCTTTGGAAAAGATACGGGAAGCCCCCAATGCTGCAGTCTTTTGAACACTCGGACTGTTGGGAAGCTTGTCTTCTGCTTCATACTCTCCTGGAGCGTCCAGATATTCAGATTTCTGATTCCCAGGTATCTTCAGATCATTAGCATTTCTGTAGCCACCATCCAGATGAAACATCCACTTATTTGCGCCGTAATCAAGTTTAGCCGCTGTGCCCACAGCATTTTGAGAGGAATCCCCCTGAAGCTGAAGCTCAGAAATACTGCCTTGGTCAAAAGTTGAATGAATTCGTGTTGTGTTCACATTAACCACACCACCCACGGCACTTGAACCGTAAAGCATACTCATGGGACCACGGACAACCTCAACAGAATCAATCACCAGTGTATCAATTGGTACTGCATGGTCCACACTTTGAGATGAGGCATCTAAAACGCCCAAGCCATTTTGCAGAACTCGAATGCGGTCTCCATCTAATCCACGAATAACCGGACGAGAGGCATTAGGACCAAAAGAGGAACTTTGAACACCGGCCTCACTTCTGAGAGTGTCACCCAAAGTACTTTCACGGCGCTTTCGTAATTCGTTTTGTTTGAGTGTTGTAACACTTGGGACAAAATCCACAAGGGTATTAGAAGTTCCCTGATGGGAGACCTCAATGGTGCCGAGATTTTCATCGGCAAAAGATGAAAGGGAAAAAAGAACTAAAAAAATGTGTAACATCAAAACCTCAAAGATCAATCATAGATCCAATTTCAAATACTCTGCTTCTTGGGATCTGAAAGAAGTGAGTAGCCGGCTGAGCATTCCTGGACATCATAGCAAAAAGCTTTTCTCGCCATAGGGACATGCCTTCTCTATTTGTAGCAATGATATGCTCTCGTCCAAGGAAAAAAGTCGATTGGTCAGCATCAAAACTTAAACCACCATCCAACTGCAGGCCTTTCATCGCTTGCGGAACGTTAGGCATATCCATAAAACCGTACTGAATGATCACTTTATAAATATGGGGTCCAATGTTTTGCAGTCTCACGCGATTTGATTCCGGAACATGGGGTATATCAACAGTTTGAACGAACAAAAATATCATATGCTCGTGGACACATTTAAAATGCTTAAAACTTTGTGCCAGTGTCGGGGGAGTATATTGAGGGTGACCAGACATATACACGGCTACACCAGGGACTCTTTGAGGTGGGTTCGTGCGAATAGAATGCAAAAAATCATTAAGTGGTAAAATAATTTCAAGCATTCGGGCAGAAAGGATTTGTCGCCCCTTGTGCCAAGTGGTCATGACAGTAAAGATCAGTAGACCAACAACTAGTGGAAACCAGCCACCATGAAGAACTTTAAGCAGGTTGGCACCCCAAAATGATCCTTCAATCACGATAAAAAAACCACAGAGCAAAAAAGCAGCGATCTTGTTCCAGTTCCAGCTATAAACCGCTACAAAGTAAAAAAGTATCGTTGTGATTACCATCGTTGTAGTCACGGCGATGCCGTAAGCAGCCGCTAGGTTACTGGATGTTTTAAATGTTAAAACCAAAGTTATACACGAGATCATGAGAAGCGTGTTCACGGTCCGTACGTAAATCTGACCAAATTCTTCGCTCGAAGTGTGGTCAATCGTGACACGAGGGATGTATTGAAGTTGAACTGCCTGCATCGTGATGGAAAAAACACCTGTGATTAAGGCTTGAGAAGCAATACAAGTTGAAAGGGTCGCAATAATGATCAAAGGTATAAGCGCCCAATCTGGGGCCATTAAAAAGAACGGACTCTCGATCGCTTTGGGATTTTGTAATAATAGTGCCCCTTGCCCAAAGTAATTGATAATCAAAGCAGGTAAAACGACAACAAACCAAGCAATTCGAATAGGACTCTTTCCGAAATGTCCCAGGTCTGAATACAAGGCCTCGCCTCCAGTGACAACTAGGAAGACTGAGCCTAGGACCACAAAACCTTTCCAGGCATTAATCATGAAAAAATTAACGGCGTACATTGGGTTAACAGCCATTAGAATCTCTGGTTTCTCAATAATTTTGGATACACCTAAAACCAAAAGAATAACAAACCACAGTAGCGTAATTGGGCCAAAAACCTTGCCGACCTTGGTTGTGCCATGCTTTTGAATAGAAAAAAGCCCGATTAAAATTGTGATGGTGATCGGAAGAATGTAGTTATGTAATTTGGGGGCTGCAATCTCAAGCCCCTCTACTGCTGATAACACCGAAATCGCCGGAGTGATGATTCCATCACCGTAAAGTAAGGCCGTTCCAAAAATTCCCAGCAAAGTCAGAACCCGTAAAACTTTTGGTGATTTTAAGCTGACTGTCCCAAGAAGTGCTGTCAAAGCCAGCACTCCGCCCTCGCCCTGGTTGTCGGCCCGAACAATAAAAACTAAATACTTAATGGAAACAACTATGATCAAAGACCAAAAAATCAGAGAAAGAATTCCAAAAATATTTTCCGGGGCAACTGCTATGTTGTGAGCGTGGTGGAAAGACTCCTTTAAGGCATAAAGGGGACTGGTTCCAATATCACCGTAAACCACACCTAGAGCGGACAAAGCCAAAAGGCTTTTATACTTTGCAGAATTATTTTCTTTCATTGACGGATATTATATTGGACGCGTCAAGTCATTCAACACAAAGTGTTCATGCAATGTCTAATGTCATTGAATGAAATTTTAGGCAAAATGAACATCTTTATGAATGATAAATACTGCATGATAGTTGGCCCTATTTTATTGATCCACCTCTTTTTTGCCGTGGCCGTAGTCAAAAAAAATCTCAGTGTCATAGATACCGCTTGGGGGTTGGGCTTTATTCTGATGGGCCTGATTGGATCCTTCTTGGGTCAATGGGCCTCGAGTCGCGAACTAGTGGTACTAGGTATGGTTGCTCTGTGGGGTATAAGGCTTTCTTTATTTATCCATTCCAGAAACAGTGGCAAAGGAGAAGATTTCCGCTACGCCAATTGGAGAAAAGACTGGGGTAAAAACACAAACGTAATTGCGTATTTTAAAGTCTACTGGCTACAAATATTTTTAATGATAATTGTCGGCCTCCCGCTATTTGCTGCTCACGAAAGCACAGATTCCCAGCTAAATTGGATCAATATATTGGGAATCGTTATTTGGACCATTGGTCTGACATGGGAAAGTGTCGCAGATTATCAAAAAAATATATTTAAATCTATTCCCGGCAACCACAACAAAGTGTTTCAAGGTGGAGTTTGGGCATTTAGCCGACATCCCAATTATTTTGGGGAAGCCTTTTTATGGTGGGGAATAGCCCTAGTGAGCCTGGACGGAAATAATTCCTGGGCACTCATTGGGCCGGCGTTTCTTACATTTTTGCTCTGGAAAGTATCTGGTGTCCCCTTGGTAGAACAGAGACACGCTAATAATCCAGAATATCAGGCCTACAAGGCCAGAACACCTGTCCTCATCCCAAGTTTTAAAATTATGTTCAGGAAGAAAAGATGAAAGTAGCAGTTATTGGAAGTGGAATTTCAGGAATGGTGTGTGGTCATGTTCTGGCCCGGGAGCATGAAGTTCATTTGTTTGAAGCCTCATCAAGACTAGGCGGACATACGCACACTCATCAAATCGAAGTGGCTTCCGGGAAGTACGCTATAGACACTGGATTCATCGTACATAATGACCGGAACTATCCCCATTTTTTAAAGCTGATGGCAAAGCTAGGAGTCGAAACTAAGGACTCCTCAATGAGTTTTAGTGTCAAGGTTGAGGAGAAAGGCCTTGAATACAATGGGACGAGCCTGAATTCATTATTCTGCCAGAGAAAAAATATTTTAAGACCATCATTCTATAAAATGATCAAAGATATTTTGAGATTTAACAAGGAAGCCACTGAGTATTTTATCAAGCATAAAGTGCTGGCCCCAAACGAGATGTCCCTTGAAGAATATCTAAAAATTAACAAGTACTCGAAAGAATTCATCGAGCACTATATTATGCCCATGGGAGCTGCGATTTGGTCTGCCAGTCGTGAGGAAATGAAAAAATTCCCCCTCCACTTTTTTGTGAGATTTTTCCATCACCATGGAATGCTTACAGTGGATGATAGACCCCAATGGCGCGTGCTCAAAGAAGGATCGAGTTCCTACATTGAGAAATTAACTAAAAACTTTGAAGACAACATTCATCTCAATACGCCAATCACTTCTGTCACAAGAAATGCCAACGGAGCTTTACTCAACAATGACATGCCCTTTGATCAAGTCATATTTGCTTGCCATGCAAACCAAACTTTAGAGATTTTAAAGGATCCATCGCCTCAAGAAAAAAAAGTGATGAGTGGATTCTCCTATCGGCCCAATGATGTGATCCTTCATACCGACACGTCAGTATTACCTGCGAGTAAGCTGGGTCACGCCAGTTGGAACTATTACCTCCCTAAAGTTAAATTGGACCGAGTGGCCGTCACTTATCATATGAATATTCTCCAGGGGATAAGTGCACCAGAAACTTTCTTAGTTTCGCTCAATATGGACCATTTAATTGATCCAAAAAAAGTTCTTAAAAAAATCCCCTACTCTCACCCTGTTTATAGTCAGTCGGCCGTGGATTCACAAAAACTTTGGAGCACTATCAGTCACCAAAACTCAAAAACACATTTTTGTGGCGCTTACTGGGGCAATGGTTTTCACGAAGACGGAGTCAAGAGTGCACTAAATGTGGCCTCAACCTTTGGTCTAGAACTATGAGTTTTAAAAGTGCTTTATACATCGGAACGATAGACCATCAGCGGTTCTCACCAAGAGAAAATACTTTTTCCTATTCCGGTTGTTACTTTTTTCTCGATCTGGGCGAAATACCAAAAATCTTCAGATTCCCTTTCCTCTTCAGTTATAACCGTCCTGGCATCCTGTCTTTTTGGCGCAAAGACTATTTAGGTCAAAGCACAGAAACAATTGAAACCAGTCTCCGAAACCTCATCTTTGCAAAAACTAAAAAGAAAAGTTCAGGTCCGATTCGTCTCCTGACAAATATCTCTTATTTTGGCTTTTGCATGAACCCAGTCAGCTTCTATTACTGCTACGGCGCCGATGGCAATACGCTGGAATTTATCGTCTCTGAAATTACCAACACTCCATGGGGCGAGAAACACCAGCAGGTTTTCGAAGCTACAGGTGATAAAATTAGTACCTTTAATTTTCCCAAGGATTTCCACGTTTCCCCATTTATGCCAATGAGCATTGATTACACGTGGGTTTTTCACACACCGAATGAAAATCTTTATGTTTATATGCAAAATAGAAACCTAGGTGAAAAAAGAGTGCTGTTTGATTCAACACTCAAGTTAAACCGCCAGCCGATAACTGCGGCGAATGTTACCTTGGCATTTCTCAAGTTCCCTTTTGTTACTTTAAAAACAATGTTGGCCATTTATTATCAGGCAGCGAAACTCTATGTTAAAAGAGTGCCTTTTTATTCGCACCCCATGAAGGAGAAGGTTATATGACGTCTCAAGTCCTACCAAAAGACAAATCCTTAAGTAAACTCGTTGGAAAATCCCAGGTTTTGGATAAAGTCTGTAAGACGATTCTTTTCAGCAAATTTAAACAGCTTAAGCACGGTCACTTGATAATTGTGGATAAAACTCAGGATAATCCAGTGACAACTGAGTTTGGGGAACCAAATGCTCACCTAAAGTCCGAAATTATAGTTTATAGAACAAGTTTCTATTCTCGTACTCTTTTGGGGGGAAGTATTGGCAATGGTGAAAGTTATGTCGACGGTGATTGGGACGCTCAAGGCCTCACCAATCTTGTACGCATTTTTGTACTTAACCGTGAGCTGCTCCAGTCTATTGATGGCGGAATTGGCAGTTTGCTCCAGCCTGTCCAAAAGGTTTTCCATGGTCTGAGACAGAACACAATTAATGGAAGCCTTGAAAACATTCGGTCTCATTACGATATAGGCAACGATTTCTTTAAGTTGTTTCTTGATGACACGATGATGTACAGCTGTGCTCTCTATGAAGATAAATCATACGATTTAAAACAAGCTTCAATGAATAAAATTGAAACGATTTGCAAGAAGCTAGAACTCAAATCAACTGATCACCTGGTGGAAGTGGGTACAGGGTGGGGCTCTCTCGCTATTTTTGCCGCCAAAACCTACGGGTGCAGAGTGACGACTACGACCATCTCGTCTGAGCAGTATAACTACGCTGTTCAAAAAGTGAAAGATTCTGGACTTCAGGATAAAATAACGGTTCTTTTTGAGGACTACAGAAAACTCACCGGTGTTTTCGACAAGCTCGTTTCGGTGGAAATGATTGAAGCTGTTGGACTCAATAATTTGGATACGTATTTTGAAAAATGCTCCAGCCTCTTAAAACCAGACGGGATCATGGTACTTCAGGCCATCACCATCAGAGACCAATACTATAAAAATGCAAAAAAATCGGTAGATTTCATACAGCGTCACATATTTCCAGGCACAGGCATCCCTTCTGTGCATGCAATCATGAGCTCTATCACCAAAAAAACGGACATGGTCCTGGCCGATCAAAAAGATTTTGCCGAAGACTACGCCCACACTCTACGTGATTGGTCCATTCACCTTGCGGCCAATAAGGATGAAATCACAAAACTTGGCTATCCGAGTTTCCTCTACCGTCTTTGGCAGTATTATTTTTCTTATTGTGAAGGTGGATTTAGGGAGCGAGCGATTGGCCTATCCCAGATAACCTTCACTAAACCTAATTATCGAAACAGGAGTCTGCTATGATCGAACATTTTATTAAAGCGATGGAGAAGGGTCATATTCCAGATGCTGCAATCAGGTTTGGTATTAGAAAACTGTGCAAAACAAGACTTGATGATCTCCATGTTGCCTCTCTGAGTAAGAAGCAGGAGCAACGTGAAAATTACCGCAAAGGATTGATCAAATCTCCCCTGGCCGTTAACACTAAAGACGCCAATGAACAGCACTATGAGCTGCCGGCAGAATTTTTTAATAAAGTTCTAGGGAAAAATTTAAAATATAGTTCTGCTTTCTATGCCACCCATCATACCACTCTTGATGAAGCCGAAGATGCAGCATTAACCATTAGCTGCGAGCGAGCAGAAATAAAGGATGGAATGCGTATTTTAGAGCTAGGATGTGGCTGGGGCTCCCTCACATTATTCATGGCCGCCAGATATCCAAATTCAAAGATAGTCGCCATATCCAACTCTGCTTCACAAAAAACCTATATCGATGGGCAGGCCAAAGAGAGAGGCCTTAAAAACGTGATGATTCTCACCAGAGATATTTCACAGCTTGAAAGTCTCGCACTGGAATTTGAATCATTTGACCGTGTCATGAGCATTGAGATGTTTGAGCATTTTAAGAACTATGAACTGCTCTTGTCTAAAATATCAGACGTTCTCTCACCAGAAGGGAAACTATTCGTTCATATCTTCACCCACAAAGAATACTCTTATCCTTTTGAAGTCGAAGGTGAAGACAACTGGATGGGGAAATATTTTTTCACCGGTGGGCAAATGCCCTCACACGACCTCCTTTATGCCTTTCAAAAAAATCTTTATCTTCAGGAGTCCTGGGCCTGGGACGGGATTCACTACCAAAAAACTTCAGAAGACTGGCTTAGTAACATGGACAAACATTCTGAGCACATCATGAGTCTTTTTCAAAAGACATACGGTGCTGAAAGTCAGGAATGGTTTAATCGGTGGCGCGTATTCTTCATGTCCTGCGCGGAACTTTTTGGCTATGACAAGGGGCAGGAATGGGGAGTTTCTCATTACTTGTTTAATAAGAAATGATGCCTCTCTTTTTGAGTTTTATTCTTTTTTCGGGTCTGGTATTTGCTACCGAATTTGAAGGTGTGAAGATCCCACCGACCACCATCTGTGAAGGCAAAGAGATTCCGCTCAGCGGTTATGGAATCAGGACCTATTCTATTTTCAAAATTAAAGTTTTCGTGCTGGCGGTTTATGCACCCAAAGCGATTCGAAAAGATAAGGGCATGGATCTCGAGCAGCGCCCAGTTTGCTTCGAGCTGACTTATCTAAGAGATGTGGACGAAGAGGATGTTAATAAGGCCTGGGAGTTTCAGTTTAAAGATAGCTCCCAGCATAATTACCCTGCTCTCAAGGAGGACGTGATGAATCTTACAAAGTATTTTGGCGAGATCAAAGGTGAGAGAAAAGAAAGTTTTTCTCTGTCATCTGATTCCACTAAAGTTTATGAAGATGGGTCCCTCAAAGGTGAAATTAAAGGAAAAGATTTTCAAAAAAGCTTTCTTTCGATATGGTTTGGAAAGAATCCACCAACGAAACAGTTACAAAAGCAGATTTTGAAAGATTAGAACTATGGTCATCACAGCAATCCTATTTTTCCTCTTTGGTTATGTTATCAATATGTTCTACATCAGCGTCCTTTATCACCGGGCCCTGACTCATAAGTCCGTCCAGCTTGGACCAAAAATGATGGCATGGCTAAACCTCACTGGAGGATGGCTGACAGGCCTTGATCCAAAAACATGGGCCTGCATGCACCGGATACACCACCTACACTCTGACACGAAAGACGACCCTCATAGCCCGGTTCAATTAGGTTTAATGGGCGTATGGATGGGGCAATACAAAGCCTACTTACGAATTCAGAATGCGCTCTTAAAAGGCGATAATCAAATGACCTCGATTGTTGCTGATATTCCCTTTGGTATAGGGTTTATTAACCGCAAAAATCTATCTTGGTTGCCCTATCTTCTTCATGGGTGCCTGGCCTTCCTTATCTCTCATACCCTTGATTCGTTTTGGGCCGGAGCTGGATATTTCCTAGGAATAATGGGTCACCCTATCCAAGGCTGGATGGTCAATGCCCTCGCTCATCGTTTTGGAAGTAGGAATTTTGAGATTCAAGATAACTCTCGAAACAATCACATGGTAGCACTTTTAGTTTTTGGTGAAGGTTATCAAAATAACCATCACAACTATCCTGAGCGGGCGAAATTTTCGATTAAGTCGAATGAATTTGATCCAGGCTATCTTCTGTGCTTGCTGGCCGAAGCGTTGGGGATTTTGAAAATTAACAGAAAACAAATCTGACTACATCTCAATTTTATATTCGATAGGAATTCTAAAAGTAATCTCTTCGACACCTAACTCATTTGGAATAACTGGAAATCTCTTGATGCTGTTAATGGTTTCAATGGTTGCATTCGTCAATGACTTGAAGGGCGCTTTCTCGAGAACTTTCAAGTCCAGCATTTTCCCATTTTTATCCAACTTGAGCCTCACCACAACTTTGCCTTCCTGATTAAGTGAATAGGCCTGACGAGGGTATCTTTTGTTTTTATAGATCGTTTGTGCCACCAGACTAAAATATTTACTTTTGGCAGTGTCAGATCCTGGTCCCGCTCCAAAACCTTCACCTGCTTCACCGGTACCGATATTAGTTCCCGTCCCACCTTCACCTTGTGGACCATCACTTACTGCTTGAGGCTCCACAGGCTTAGGAGCATCGGCAACGACCTCAGATTTTATTGCAGGTCTGGCTTCTAATTTTTTCACAACGATTGGTTTTTGCTTGGTGATAACTTTGTCACCTTTGGCCTTTCCATCTCCTCTGGCACCCTGACTAAACGTCACTTCGACAGGAATTTCATGATCGTGCTCATACTCTACACTCGTAAGAACTGCGACCACTGACGAGTGAACGATAAGACTTACTAAAATATATTTTGAAAGTTTCGATTTGGTAAAAACCATAAGAACATTTAACTCAATTTTGACTCAATGTGAATTCATAACTGGCTGAAATCCTTTTGTGCACCTGCTCACAAACACCTGTTTTTACGTTGGTTTTTCATTCTGGTAATGATTTAATGAGTTACTTTTTTGATCAGAAACAGGAACCTCAATGAACCAAGACATTTTTGAATGGATTTTGTTATTAGTGCGCTGGCTTCACATCACAGTCGCCGTGACATGGATTGGAACTTCGATCTTCTTCATGTGGCTCGATCGAAGTTTTGAATTTAATGAAAAATCAACTCGCCCTGGACACGTAGGAGATCTGTGGATGGTCCATGGTGGCGGATTCTATCACGTTGAAAAACTTCTCATGGGCCCAACCAAAGTTCCAGAAAACCTTCACTGGTTCAAGTGGGAATCATACTGGACTTGGATGAGCGGGGTTATTCTCGTAGGACTCGTTTATTATACCGGCGAAGGCACCATGCTGATGGATTCAATGGTGTCTGATATTACTTATTTTCAGGCATTAGGAATTTCATTATTTTCTATATTCGGTTCTTGGTTCTTCTATGATTTCATCTGGGAAAGAAATTTCACTAAAACCCAACCCGCCATAGGACATGCCCTGACACTCCTTTGGCTTGCAGGGATGTCTTATTTTCTCTGCCACACACTCAGCGGTCGAGCGGCCTATATCCACATCGGTGCTATGATGGGGACATGGATGACGGCCAACGTGTTCATGAGAATTATTCCCCGTCAGCTTAAAATGGTTGAGGCCACAAAAAATGGTCTTCCGGTAAATCAAGACTGGGGGAAAAACGCCAAAAATAGATCGACCCATAATACTTACCTCACTCTACCAGTTATTTTCGTCATGCTGAGCAATCATTTCCCACAGACCTATGGTCACGAATATAATTGGCTCATTCTTTTAATCATCAGTGCCGGTGGTGCTGCGATTCGTGAATATTTTGTGGTTCGTCTGAAGAACCCGAAACGTTCCCTAAAAGCTGCCGTGCTTGGGATTGCTTTAATCGTGGGAGTGATTGTCTTTTCTCGCGAGCCTGCACAGGATATCTCTCCAGCTCCAGTAGATGAATCCCATTCACATGCTCCAGCTCCGGCCCCGGCTTCTCCTGAAGTGGCGGCAGTCACAGGAAAATCAGTCACACTAACTGGTACAGTCATTTTTGAAGGAATTGTTCCTAAAGGTAAAAAATTAAATTTACCGGCCGCTTGTGCTAAAAACTTCCAAGGTGACGTCTACTCAAATGAAGTCATCGTTCATGATAAAAAAGTTCAAAACGTTCTGATTCGGGTCGTTAGTGGTCTTGAAGGAAAAACGTTTACTGATATCCCTAACGAAGAAGTTGAACTTGATCAACGCGGATGCATGTACACCCCTCGGGTGGCAGGTGTGAGAGTTGGACAAAAAGTCACTTTTATTAATTCTGATCCCCTTTTTCATAACGTGCGTTCTGTGACGAATGTGAATCAGAAATTTAATATGGCGATGCCTCACAAAGGCCAGCGTGAAACCAAGATCTTTACTAAGCCTGAGCTATTTCTGCAGGCCAAGTGTAGCGTCCATCCATGGATGGGTGCTTACGTCGCCGTAATGGACCACCCATTCTTTTCAGTAACTAATGCGAGCGGAGAATTCTCCATCAAGAATCTTCCTCCAGGAACTTACACCATCGAAGCTTGGCATGAAGTGTTTGGAACACAAAAAAAAGAAATCACCGTTACTGAGAATGGCATAGGGCCATTAGTATTTATTTTTAAATAAAGGCATTCCTCATGATCAGCACTCATATTTTAGATACAACCAAAGGTCTAGCAGCAGTTGGAGTGACCGTACTCCTTGAAAAGAAGAACAATGAGACTTGGCTGGAAGTGGGAGCGGATAAAACGAACACTGATGGCAGGATCGTTTTTAATTGCCCAAAGGAAATGGGAATCTATCGTCTCACTTTTAACATTGAAGACTATTATAAATCTGAAGAACACTTCTTCATGAATACACCGATTATTTTCCAGGTAAAAAACACCGAGAGGAAATATCACGTTCCACTTCTACTAAACCCATATGGATACTCTACCTACAGAGGGACTTAGACCCATGAAAAGATCAATTTCTTATTACCGTGACTATATTTCTGATGCCTATCTTAGTCATTTATTAAAGGAAGCCACGCCTGTAGCAGGAGTGGAGAACCTGGTTCAAATCGGCCAGACCGGTGGACTAGAAAATGCTCAGTCTCTGAGCTTCCTGTGTGAACTATATGAAAAGCTAGAGGGTGATTTAAATAAGGTTTTGCTTCAAAGAATAAAAGATCGCAAATTTATAGACGAAAGAACGAAAGCTTCTGTTGCCTTTAATAAAGATTGGAAGCGTGATTTTTTAAGTCCTGAATATCGAACGGTGTTTGGACTGGAAGATGGAGACGGCCGAATCGTGATGGGCCCCAAACGAGCAGACTACCACGCAGCTGGTGGAAAACCGGTCGCCGCTATTCCTGAATATCTTCAAGGGAATCATGTCACTCTCTTTGGTCCCCCGGACAATGCTAAACTTTCAATCAATGCTATGAATGCTTACCACCGTAAGCTAAAAGATGAGCCCGCCATTGTTGAAGAGCTATTATCCACTCAAAAGAACACTCCCAAGTGGGGAGCGGATGACGAAGATTCTAAGACGCCCCTACGCGCGGATCTCATTTCGGCCGGAGAAAACTTAACCAAATGTCTTGATGGTGAGCTGTCGATCACTGATGAAGTGACAGGCAAAAAATATGAGTTGGTGAATGAAAAACGCTCCCACCCTATTAAACGTTTTCCGGGACTCGCCCTTCCCTCATTTTTCCTTTTTTATAAAAACAACCCCCTCCCTCTTCATCTTTATGACTTTGCCCTACACCTGTTTAAGAACTGGCATAATCCTGAAGCGATGGTTTTCTATGTTCCTAAATTAGAAAATGAAGAAGAAGCGCGCTATATCCGAATAATGCTGGAAACGGCAGAAAAGATGATTAACAAGATTCATCCAGAATATAAAATCGGCACTATCCGAGTCATGATTGTTTTAGAAAATCCACGTGCGGTATTTCGCACTCACGAAATCATGGATGAGCTTTATCCTTATTTCGTTGGCGCCTCCTTGGGCTGGCACGATTATCTCGCTTCTACGGCGAGACTCTTTAAGGAAGATGCTAATTACCGTATTCCAGTTAAGGCCGATCCAGATATTGTGATTAAATACATCAAAGCTTCCCATGATCTACTGGCCTCAGTGGTTGGCTCTCGCGGTGGCGTGAAAGTCGGTGGTATGTATGGTATTCTTCCAGTCACGAACGATTTGATGGGCCCTTCGTTCCAATTAACTATCAAGGGCTACATCCGAGACGTCATCACTCAATTCAAGCGTGATCTGACAGGTTTTTGGGTTGCTCATCCAGATTTTGTGAGATTGGGTCTTGCGTTGGTCGAGGCCTGGAACATACATAAAAAAGGTGACTCTTCTAAGCTAAACACCATGGTCACTTCACTTTTGGATAAAAAGTATCATCAAGAAGTTTTGGATTTTATCCATGGACCGGACATTGAAGGGCTTAACAAAAATGATCCGATGTACGCTCGTTCATTGATCGTGGCCGACATTAAAGAATCGAACTATATAGCCAATAATCATCCAGATGAAATCCGCTATAATGTGTTTCAGTCACTGCAATACATTACTGACTGGCTCTCAGGAAATGGATGTGTTGCACTTCCAACCCAGATTGCAGGAGTGCCGGCACGAGTCATGGATGACCTGGCGACGGCAGAACGATCTCGATGGGAAGTCTGGCATGAAATCCATCATGGAAGATTCAGTCTCGAAGATTTTTTAAGAATTGCCCACGAAGAGCTGCATTTCATCCGTAAAGATAAGTCTAACGATAAAAAGATTGTTCAAGTTAAATGGGATGAAAGAACTGATAAGTGGTATCCCCTGGCCTTTAATCTCATGGTTAAGCTCATGACTGATCCTGAGCCTGTGGAATTTGCGACTCAGCTTCTCTTACCATTCACCATTGAATCAGTAAGAAACGCGGCAGATCCTTGGAAAGCGGCGACACTTATCGATCCTATGAAGTTTAAAGTTTCCGATAAGATCCTTCGCTTTAATTACTATTTTGAAATGTGCGGAAATCTTTCATTTGCCGAAACTCTCTCAAAAAACACTGCAGTAGATCTGCAGCACGCCCAGCACCTGATCATGAACTTTGATAAGGCAGGTATTCTTGAAGCTGCCTCTTTTCACGGTGACATTGGTGAAGGCAAAAAAACGCTGGATAAGATGGCCTCAAGTGAGCAGGCCAAGGTCTTGAGCGAAGACCAAAAAATCAAAACTGAACTTATCGAGCAAGGAAAGAACTATTTAAATAAATTCGGCATGAAGTTTCTCATCTCGGCAAAAGACAAAACAGGAGTTGAGCTTCTAGCTGCTCTTAAAGAGCGCTTCAATAACTCAGAGACGCAAGAAATCCAGAATGCGCGTGCTGCTCTTTGGGAAATCACGAAAAAAAGGCTCTTGGCACATCCCCTGAATCAGCTTTCAGAAAATTTGAACCTTGCCCTTAGTAAACATAAAATCAATGGTGCGCAGATCTCCATCATGAATGGCCGGGATCAGTTACAAAACATTTACCTCGGGTCAGCACAAAGAGAGACCTGGTTTGAAATGGCTTCACTCAGTAAAACTGTGGGGAGTGCTTTTGCTATTGAGTACTTTAAAAATAAAAACATTCCACTGACAACTTCGGTGGATAAACTACTCTCCCAAACAGCTTCAGATTTTCGTCTAAATGACCCCAGAGTGGATCTCACCCATCTCATGAGTCATAGTGCTCTCAATATGCACTATGTGAACGGTGTTCCGGCCGATCGGAAGATGCCTCCGATCCAAGATTTCCTCAAAGGCAACGCGGACTATAACTATCCACCGGTAAAAGTCATCAATACTCCGGGCGAGGTCTTTCAATATTCTGGTGCGGGTTTTGTGGTCCTTGAGCACTTGATCGAGGCTATAGAAAAGAAATCAATTTTTGAACTGACAATATGCCCAAGGCATAAATGATAAAGGTGAAGTAGTAGAAGGAACTCGCAAAATGTTCCCGGCCTTCGCTGCTGGCGCCATGGGTACATCGGGGGCCATGGCAACTTTCTTGATGAAGCTGGAAGATGCTTATCATCAATTGAATTCAAACTCAGAAATCTCGCACGATACAGCAAGGCAAATGTTATTTGGGACCGATAAAGGCTGCATGAAATTCATGGGCTGCAAAATGGGTCTAGGAGTCTTCACTGCAGAGGCCGGACCCAATAAATTTGCCATCCATCAGGGAGCAAATGACGGCTTTAGATGTCTTTATCTTTACTGCTTTGCTGGACCTGATCGTGGAAAAGGTTTAGTCGCCCTTTGTAATTCGGACTTAAATGGTGTCCTCTTTATTTCAGAAGTTGCTCAGCTAGTACTCAAAGAATTTAAAGTAGAAGGCGTTGATACTTCCCTGTTTAAGACAAACTTTTCCTTTGATAATTTGAAACAAGAAGAAATTGTAAATATTGGTTATAAGAGTCTTGTTTTTAATGCCTTCTTGCCTAGTCGACCGGAAGAAATCACAGATAAAGGTCCTCTTGATCCACTGGCAAAATTTAATAAACTGGTTGACGGTAAAGTTCTTGAAGTTTCTGATGATTTATTCGCCCGCGCAGAAAACCTATTCAGTGATCACTTACCCAAATTTGACCCGGAGCTTTTTGGGGCCCAAGGTAAAATCATGGATAGCTGGGAAACCGTAAGACACAATCTCAAGGGTTTTGATTATCAGATCATAGAATTGGCACGGCCTTCATGCTTTAACTATGTACTTCTTTCGACCAAGTATCACACTGGTAATTTCTCGCCTTACGTGAAAATTGAAGGTCAATTGAGTGGACAAGAAGTTTGGGAAGAGTTTCTTCCCAAAATACAACTTGAAGGTCACTCGGAGATACGAATTAAACTCGACTCCATGACTAAATCATACTCCAAAGTAAAAGTGACGATGTATCCGGATGGTGGTCTGACTCGTTTAGGTCTCTACGAAGAGGTGCCTGCGGATGCCAAAAGTTCGTTTAATTCCTCGGACCTGGCAAAATGTATCCGTTATGAAGAGAACGTTCCTCAAACGAATAAACCTCTTTTCATAAAGTATCATCCTGATGCTGCTGAAATTAAGAACAACTGGAACACAGTTCGAAGTGGTGAGAAATTCAACAATGCCAGCACGGCATTGGGCGCTTCCATTCTTAAAGCGACTGATGAGCACTACTCACCTGCTGTTCTGGTGATTTCTCCCTTTGCTCCCATCAATATGTTCGACGGTATGGAATCGGCCAGAAGCCGCGTGCCAGGTCACTTTGAAGAAGTCATTGTTAAGCTTGCCAAGAAAGCTCCCCTTAGAAGAGTCGAGATGGATTTCACCTATTTCGTGAACAACAACCCACTTGAAATTTCCGTGGAAGGTCTGTTGGGAGAACAATGGGTGGAGCTTGTGGGGAGAACAAATGTTAAGGCCTATGCAGGAAACCAAGTGGCTTTTGCTCTTAAAGAACAAAATGCCATGGAACAAGTACGCGTACGAACATATCCGTGTGGTGGAATGAATAGATTCAGAGTGTTTTCAGTTAAAGATTAATTTTTGTTAATCAGTCCTGCCAGATCATCTGTCAGGACATAACTCTTGTCTTTAAATTCACAGATGCTATGAGTTTTACCCTCATGATCTTTCAGTGCCCAGGCCATTCCCCCTAAGCCGTTACAGAGGCGGGTTCCAGGAGCGATGCGACCGTCTGCGACCTTGGCCAGTGCAGCCTTAATCGCCTCGGCACTAGTCGATCCCATCACCTTTTGAGCTTCACAATTTCTACAATCACTGGAAATCCAGAAATCTTTTTGTTGTTTTAAAATGGCGGTTCTATCACCCTCTTTCAACTGCATTTCGGCTGCCCAAGAGGATTGAGAAAAAAGAAATACCAAAAATATTATTTTTCTAACCACTGGATCTCCTGTGTGTTACCTACAATTTGTGAACTTGGTATCCAAACTCGACCACCTTGGCACTTATCCGGCCCTTGGTAGCGAAAATGATAGGACTTGCAGCTCGATCCCCACGAATTGTGAATCAGATATTCTTTTACTCCATTAATAGTTCTACAACCGATTATATTAACGGCATGGGCGCCAGTTTGCGGACTTAAAACAGAAACGTTTAAGGTGACACCTACTCCCTGAGCTGGAACTTTCTGAAGTAATGACTCAACCTTACTATTAATCTTCGCTGTGCCATCATTCTTTGCGTTTAGTGCCTTGGTCTTTAAAGTCTTTGGTATGGAAATGCGTCCCGATCCGACACAAGCATTTTTCATCAAGCGCTTCATGAGTCTGTAGGGATACATCGCACCGGCATATTGGTAATTCGTAACCGGATCCCTTTGAACTTTTTCGATGATGTATTGTTTCATTGAAGGGGACCAAGATGAAACTCCATATGCTTTAAAGACACTTTCGACCTGAGGAAAGGTTTTCTCTGCCCAGTAATAAATAATTTCTGCGGCCTGCATTTCTGAATATTTATCAAGCGTGTTTCTGCCATCATTCAGTATATCTGTACCAGTAAGATATTTAGAGTGGGCCTTAGTGCTTTGTACTTCAAGTTTTGTTTTTTTCGACACCAATAAAGCAATATCACGATTTATCGCTGTCGTTTCTCTTGTACCGAACCAGCCATCAAACAAATCGACTTCACTATGAAGCTCCTTAAGTTTGTCTTCGATATCTGAGACTTGGTTTGTAAGCTTTTTATACTCTTCAACTCCATCAGTTGCGTCCACGTAGGCTCCACATGGCTTCAACTCACCACTTGCCATTTTTCCGGCAAGCTCAGCAACCCTTTTCTGGCGTGCTTCCCCTGCCTTACTGTAAGGATCGTTAGTGTAAAAAACCGGCATCCCACTTATAGCAACTGCATCCATGAGGTCTGAAATAATATTTTTTTCCTGCGAAGGAAAAAGGTTGGAAAAACTTCCAGTGTCCTGACAGGCCCAGCCTCTTTCCACGAGAGTTTTCATAATGTCTTTAGGTTGACCACCATCGGCAGATGAATCATTAGCAACGGCCGCTTCGAAAACATTAAAACGGTGACCTCCACCAATAAAAGAAGACAAAAGATCGGAAGCTGAATGAGCGTAACATGTACCGACGGAGCCCTGATCTCTTGGCCACAAGCTGGCATAGGGCCCGGCCGCTTCGCTCAAATTGACACCTTTGGAGGTCTGACAGCTCTGAGCATAAGTTTGGTTAAGAACTGAGAAAAATAAAATTGTGATCACGTAATGTTTCATTGGACTATTTCACCATAAATCACTCTCCCATCAAAGGTGTAGGCAATTCAAGACGTATTCCGACCTTTCTTGTCAGGGTCCTGGGGCCTATGTTAGAATCGAGCTATGAAAAGTCGCATTTCTCACGCCCTCCACCTCTGCCTCCAGCACATCCTTTGGTATATTATCAAGGCCCTCATTTCGACCTATAAATTTGAAGTCAAAAACAAAGAATTGCAGCAAAAAGCAAAATCCTTGAATCCAAAAGGCTCATTTGTTTTTGCTGTTTGGCACGAACATGTCGTATCGGTCTTGAGTGGCCATGCCTGGACCGAACCCTACCTAGCACTCTCCTCAAGGAGCAAGGACGGAGATTATGCAGCCTTTATCTCTGAGAAGATGGGTTTTGTTGCGGTAAGAGGATCCTCTAAAAAAAGAAATAAAGATAAGGGCGGGAAAGAGGCCATTCAAGAGTATGTCTCCAAGCTGAATCAGGGAACTAGTGGTGGAATTACGGTCGATGGACCGAAGGGACCAAGGCAGCAGTGTAAGTTGGGGGTCGTCCTTATGGCCCAGCAAACGGGAGCGCCGATTCTTCCAGTGGTGGCGATAGCCAACCGATATTGGGAATTTAATTCCTGGGACAAATTTAAAATCGCTAAGCCCTTTGCGAAAATAATCATGCAATATGGTGAGCCTATACAGGTAGAACCTGACGCCAGTGAGCAAAGAATTTTGGAGATATGTAACCAGGTGACTCAAGCACTCAAGAAAATAGAACTAGAAATTTTATCCTCTCGATAATTATTTCAACCAAAGACCTGAAGATATTTTCCAAGAGCAGAGTCTAACCATCTTTCAGCTCCAAATCCGGCCTGGCCCAGGTACCCCATGTGCCCGCCGTGTTTTTCAATATGAAGGATGGTAGAAGCTGAGAGAGTGGCCTGCCTATATTCCTCAACGCCTACAAATGGGTCATCTTCGGCGGTGATCAAAACCGTAGGAATCTGAATATCTTTTAAATACTTTTGAGCAGAACAAGTTTCATAATAATCACTACGACTACGAAACCCTCCAAGTACCGCTGTGAAGGCTTCATCGAAGTCCCGAAGAGTTTCAACCCCCTCAAGCTTGTTCAAGTCTGATGGTCTGTTGTCCTTGATATAATTTTTGAGTTCAAAAACAAATCTTTTATCATAAATCCTGTTAAGACCTTGAGTGAGTTTTATTGAAGCATGATCCAGATGGATAGGTCCATTTACGGCAATCGAAGCGTCCGGTAAGACTGTGGCACGAACACCAGCAGAGAGTAGTAAAAGCGCATTGGCACTAAGACTAAAACCAATAGCTACGTGGAAATGATTAGGCAGCATTTGTTTTCCAAATTCAATAACTCTGGATAGATCTTCTGCCCGGCCCGAATGATAAGGCTCACTGGCAAGTCCCAGCCCCTTCCCACAGCCACGGTGATTGTTAATAAAAACATGATAGCCATAACTTCTCGCGACCATTGCTGTCCGCTGCATATAGGAAGCTTCAGCGCTTCCACCTAGCCCGTGAAAGAGATAAACCACTACTGAGGTAGTACCTTTAAAATATGTAGAATGAATGCATTCTTTTTCATGTTCCATTGGAATGCTTAATTCTTGACCTGACTCCAAAAGAACGGGCGAAGGAAGTAAGTGGCCCAGAATAGTTTGAAGATGACCTGTAGAGGCCCAAAAGGGAGGGCGACAGGGGAGAATTTGAGCTCGAGCTGCTTTTAATGCTTCAAACATTCGTACAACCTAAAGTATAAATAGAAGATGAGAGAATTTAAAATAACCACACTACTTGGAAATATATATATTTATCCCATTCCAGTCATGAAAGAAAGTAAGTACCTCATCAGTTGTGAGTCCCTTCAAGAAGCTCATGAGCTTATCGAAAAGATTTCAAAGAAAAAAGTCAAACATCCGGATGATGAGGGAGCGAATATTCTGTTCATCTCTCTTCACACTGATCAACAAACCAAAATCTTTAAGCTAACCTAGTCTTTCAAAGGGTAAACGAGATGCTCCAGTCCATTCACTTTAATCTCGTAAAGTAGACCTAGAAGATTTCCCAGCTGTCCCTCTGGCAGGCCTTGATCATAGAACCAGACCACATAAGGCTCTGGTAAATCGATGAGTAGAACATCTTTGTATTTCCCAAAAGGCATCGGTGTAATGGCCAATCGCTTGAGGTCATTCATTTCAGTTTTCATTAAATCTCTTTAGCTTTAGATCCATTTGAAGAGCTTGCGCCTTAGCGGCCCTTTTCGGACTTCGTTCAATTCCGATTGCTGACAGATTGTGGGCATTGGCCACTGCCAGCATGCTTCCTTCTCCGCAGAATGGGTTTATCACAGTAGTGGTTGCCGTTTGCTCAGCGATGAATTTGGCGGCAAGAATACATGCTTCCAGCCCCATTCCCCGCTGCCAAGTTTTCTCCCCCAAATCTGGAAGAACGTCGGGTGTAGATTTTGCAATATCGACTTTGAGAGATTTAGAGAAACAAAGCATATGTGAGTATGAGGGTCTGCCAAAAGTGGCTATTCCCGCAGGAGATCGGCAGATGATTTTATGCCACAGAAGTTCGTGGCCTAAAGCTTCGGCAGCTTTCTGGCAAAGGTATCCCTTGTCCACCCATGCCCCATCAATTTTCACGTCTGATTGATAAAAAATAGTCACCCCATCATCAGGGCACCGAGACATAACTAAAGAAGCAGTCTTTATGAACCAGGCCTTCCAGTCGTTAAGCGTGTAGCCGGGAAATTCTGAAATGTCTGGCATCGAAGTGATGAAAGAGCATCCTGCTTGAATGTCTTTGGATTCCAGCCATGAGATCGCATCCTCACAGTAGACGGATCTCGTACTCATACCACTTTAACTTTTTCGCCTTTGTATTCTACAATTTGGCCCGAACGAATCTTGGCGCGCTTTCTCAGCTCAACAGCGCCATCGACCTTCACTTCGCCAGCAGCGACGAAGTGCTTACCAACCCCACCCGTGGGCGCCATGCCAGCGACCTTTAAGAGGTCACAAAGATCAATGTGAGGTTTATCACCGAGAGTAATTTCTTTCATACGTCTTTCCTATAACTGAACAAAAATGATCTTATTCTGATTCATTTGAGGAATCATAAGTAGATTCAATTCTTTTGCGACTGAAATGTCTGCTGTTCCCTGGCCGAAGTTAAACATCTTTTTAACTTTACCCTGTTTATTCATGGTAAAAACATCGCCGTTCATCCAATCAGATATCCACAAAACCCCTGAAGCATCGACCGATATCCCGTCGAGGTTACCTTGTATTTCGGTAACAAGGCTTATCTCATTGGTCTTAGCAAAAGGAATAATGGCCATTTCTCCCGGAGCCGAGGTCTTAAAAGTTTGAGGATCTATATTAGGTCCCCACTTAACCATAAGCAGGTGCTCTTTACCATCAGTGAATAAACCGTTACCGCCTTCGATCCTTGGATCTTGTAGCCAGTCATCAAGTCGGTCTTTATGAATTCGATATAAAATATTCGAAAACATATCTGAAACATAGATATTGCCTTTAGCATCTGCCACGGCATCATTTAAAAACTTAGCATTTTTCACATTAAATGTTTTGATAATTTTAGATTTAGAAATGCTCACCTTATGGACTCGGGTCACATCCGTAACATAGAGATCATCACCAACAATAGCTAATCCCTTAGGAGCGTGAAAACCAGTCACCCACTTGGCATTGATAACCTTCCCGTCCTTGGAAATCTTGCTCAAATAACCCACGGGTTTTGTATCCATCGGGTTTCCAGAAGCAACGTTAGAAACAAAAAAGGCTGAATGAATAGGTGAATAAATAATCGATTCGGGGTGAAGGATTCCTTCTGAAATCTCAAAAGCGATATTAGGTTTAACTTCGACGTTTTTTTTCTTAGTTGATGAACAGCCAACCAAGACGATCATTGCAACTGAAATAAATATTAATTTCATAATGACCTCTTACTATTTCTTATAGGGCATTTCGCCTAGATAATCTTTTTTACCTACAGGAACACCATTGTGACGAAGGATTGAGTAAGCTGTCGTGATATGAAAATACATATTAGGTATCGCATGCTGAGTGGCGAACTCGAATCCAGTCAAATACTTACCTTCCCAACGAGGTTGTGAAATTTTGACATCTTCTGCGCCTTTGAAATCATTGGCAGTAAAAGTGTTTAAATAAGCAATCGTTTTTTCAATGCGTGCCTTAACCTCGGGTAGCGTTTTTTCATTGTCCTCATACACAGGTGCTTCTTTCCCGGTCATTCTGGCGGCATACATTTTTGCTGTATCACAAGCAATTTGCACCTGACGGATAAAATTGAACTGATCAGGAGCAAGGCGGGCATTAAGAAGAACATCAATGTCAAACTTGCGATCAGTTGAATTTTGCACGGCCTTATCTATAAGATGATCTAGGTTATGAAGCATTTTTGTAAATTGAGGAACTGTGATTTCAAAAAGCATATGCTGTCCTTAGTGGAAGGGGAAATTATTGATGGTGCTGTAGTTTAAAGGTAGCGTCGGTATCAAAGGCATTATAATCACAAGTGAGTTCCTCACCTGATTTAATATCTCTAGCAGCAATATTATAGGCATTACCGTCGCCGGCTTCTACCAGGTTTGGATTCTCGGAATGGTTCATATGTCGAGCATGGTCTCCGCAGAGAATGAATGTTTTTTTTCCACCATCATGCTGACCATAGGCGTACATGTTAAGAAAACTTCTAATGGCTTCCGGATAAGTAGAAATTAGTGTTTCATCGATTTCGACATCCAACACTGGATCAAATTTCCAGACAATCTGTCCGGCCTTGATATCTTCAGCGGTAAAACAACCGACACCATGAATATCACTGAATTTGAGGAAGGATTTTACGAGCAACATAATGGAATGATTATAGACAAATTATGGACTCGTGAAAGGGACAATTTCGATTATTTTATAGAAATTTTATTCACCGCAACGAAAGGTGCAGGCTGTCTAAACTTGGTAAGCCATTTCTCCGTCAGGCACGAATACCCCCCTGCTCCCCAGCCTTTCCCCCAGCTGTTGGCAATCAGAATACAGTAGTTGCCTTCCTCAGTTTTAATCGCCTCTGGAAGTTCCATGACACCAACAGCTATGAAAGCGTGGCCAAGGGCATGCCGGTCAAGCGCCACACCAATCTTTTTTGAAGCCTCTGCAAGACTGACGAAACCTTCATTTTTATAAAAATTTTCTGTCAATTTAGCTGCCATGATCACAGGAACATTTTTTTTGAGGTTATCAATAACATCGGCGAGTGTTCTGACGTCTTCAAAACTGACGACTTTCGCTACCCCTTGATGACAATTTGAGGGAAGTGGAATTTGAGTTTCGTTAAGATCCATCCCTTTAGTTTCATAAGAACAATTATTTTCCAGAGGTATATCAATTTGTTTATGATTTTGTGAAAAACGGAAAGCGTGATTGACCCAAGAGCCTTTGTGTCCACAGGGGCTGCTTTGACAAGCAGGCTTACTGGCCCAGTAGAAATACTGCTCGGACAAATCGTGCGTAATTTTATTTTGCGCCAGAAGAATTTCCAGTGCCCTGATACCGGCAAAAGCCGAGCAGGTGGGGCGTGAAAACTGATCTCTAACTGCTACGTCAAACGCCCCATTAACGATATGTACTTGAGGAAGATTAGGAATGACTTTTTGTTCAACAATCAGTTCTTTTTTTACAGGAATCTCGAAAGTATTTTCTTGATAGATTTTAATCCTACCAAGAAAAATTGCTTGCTCTTTTTGCCACATTTTTCTTTGTTCTATGACTTCTCTCTTCCAGCCTTCACGAGTCTTTTGATCATCAAGTTTTAATCGGTCCATGTCACTGAGACTTTTTTGATTTTCAGCGAGCTTCTGGTCTTCAATATTCTTTTGGGCAATTAGCGCTTTGTTCCTCGCCTTGGCCTCAGCGACGACCTGCTCACCGCGACTCATCTTTTTAACTTGAGAGAAATCACCCCGTAATTTTAGTTGTGCTAAAACTGCTTGATACTCCGGAACATTCTGAAATTGATAGTCCCTTGAAACATGAGTCAACACGGTAGCAAAAGCTGAAGGCAGCATGAGGCTTAAAAGAATTAGTTTAAACATGTTTTTGTTTCTCATCCAAAGCAATTGAAACGGTCATATCCCCAAGAACGTTAACAACTGAGCGCCCTCTCCCTAGGATCCAATCTACAGTCAAAAGCATTGGGAGGATTTCAGTTGGAAGACCAACCGTCGTAAGAACCAAAGACAAGGTGATAAATCCAGCTTCAGGAATCCCCGCAATACCAATTGTTCCCATGACACAAATAAGTGCTGCCGTTAATTGAGTGGTCAGATCCATCTGAATGCCAGCAGCTTGTGCCACAAAGAAAACCGCCATCCCTTCATATAAAAGGATCCCATCATTGTTGAGATTGGTTCCAACACACGCGCCAAGAGTGGAAGCTTTTTTAGAGACCTTTAATTCATCCAAACTCTTAAGTGTGAGCGGCAAGGTCGCAAGACTCGAATTAACACCCCAAGCGTACACAAGGGTAGCCCGAACCTTACGCCAAAAATAGCGCAGGGGAATTCCTTTATAGAGAAGCCAGCCTTGATAAACAATGAAGACGTGGAGAAATAATCCAGTCATCCCAACGGCAAGGTACTGGCTTAATCCTTTCAATGGTTCAAAACCAAATTCACCAACGGTTTTGGCCACAACACCGAAAACGGCCAGTGGCACCAAGTGCACCAGCCATGTCAAGGCCACTTCAAACATTTTGGTCATGATAGAAAGAAAATGGGTAAACTTCTCGATGATTCTTTTCTCATCCTCATTTGCATGAGTGCGAACTTTTCTGAGGGCAAACCCTAAAAGAAGAGCAATAAAGATCAGACTGATAACCGCATTATCTACGAAAGGCTTCATGAAACTTTCAGGAAAATAGGCCTTAAAACTTTCTATGAAATTGATTTTCTGGCCGGCATATTTCGCCAACTGATCAGGAGTCGTCATGGTGCTATGGATCTGGGACAAGCTCTCCCCTGCTCTGAAAATTTGTGAAAGTCCGATTCCAATAATCAAGGCACAGATAGAGTTAAAGCTCGTGATCATGATCAGTTTAGAACCAAGTTTCCCAGAGATTTCCGAGGTCAAAATAGAGCTTAAAATCACGAAGAATAATAAAGGAGTAGCGGCGGCCACCGCCCCCAGGATCAGGGCCAGAATGATTTGAAATGACAGGCTCTTCATGAACTTAGGCATAGTTTTTCCTCAAAAATGGATTGAAATTAAATTATGCAGGGAATTGCCCAAAATGTAAAAATTACTTTAAGTGAGTTAGAACTGTACGAAATGCGGCGATAAACGTTAAAAGGACTGACTATAATTTGGAGTTTCTATGAATATTAAAAAGGCCGTATGCCATCTTTGGGGTCATGATTTTATCATGGATTCAAGAACCTTTTATCAATTAGAGGAAGACAATAACTCCATCTGTACTAGATGCGGCAAGCTCAAATTTATGTCCTTCGCTCAAAAGAGCACTCCGTCAGATGAATCGGCTTCTAGAGTCATGTTTCAAAATTATAATTACATGAATAGTCATCAAGAAATTAAAGCCGAGAATCGCTCTCTTAACTAACCGATATCATGAATCTGCATTGACTATTCTCAACTCGAGACCATCTTCTAATGATTAGGAGATTTAAATGCAGAAACTTCTCTCAAAAACACTTTTATCCAAAAAAATATCACCCCAAAGCGTGCTAGTAGGTCTGGTGAGTTACCTGATCCTCCTGCTGGCGTTTATCTGGAATAATCATAACCTGACCGCCAATGGTTTTGTGGTTTATGAACAAGGTGAATACTGGAAGGCCTTTACCACTTCATTAATGCATGCTGATTTTGTACACCTAGGTCACAACACACTTTTCTTTATTACCTTTTCCGTTCTTCTCAATTTCTACTTTGGATTTTGGGTATTTCCTATCTTAAGCTTCGTTGTTGGTGGGGTGATTAATCTTATAGCTCTAAAAATCTATGATCCAAATGTCTACTTAGTGGGCATCTCTGGCGTCATTTATTTTATGGCCGCCTTCTGGATGACACTATTTGTAGGACTGGAACGTCAATGGAGCTTGTACAAAAGAACAATGATCGCAACGGGCGTTTCACTCATTCTCTTTTTCCCAGAAGTTTTTGTAAAGAACGTGAGTTATCTGGCACACGGGCTGGGTTTTGGGCTCGGAATTGTGCTGGGTCTTGCCTATTTTTGGATCAAGCGAGAGGAGCTGCGATCCCATGAAGTGTGGATCGAAAAAGCTCCTGAGAATCATGAATTGGAAGAATATATTTCAAGTTTAGAGGAAGAGAACTGTGGCGAGTGCCACAGTTAAATTACCACCATTTTTTTACCATACGTATCGTGTGAGTTCTTTTTTCGGCAATGTACAGATTTCCATCCCCGTCAAAAGCAAGACCCGAAGGCTCTGCTAAAGTTGCGTTGGCAGAGTCCACACCCTCTTGTTCAATATTTTGTTGAATGGCACCCTTGATTGTAGCCGCCGAAGACTTTCCAATGGTTTTTACTGACTCAACCCCACTACGATCAAAGCAGATTACGTTTTGTGGCGTCTGAGAGAAAACTGTACCGAAGGCTCCCTGAGAGTAACAAATCCAGTTACCAAAAGCTGCGACACCTGTCATGAAAGTTCCAGTTCCTGAAACGATAGTCTTAATTTCTCCTGGATCGATATCAATATCGGAGCCCGTCGGATCTTTAATGGTTACAGTTGCCGAACTAAAATTAGCGTAACGAAGTCCGTTTATAGTTGTTGTTGCAAGTTGACCATCGACGATAAAAAAGTTTCCATCGGTTGCATAGTCAGGATCCAGCTCCATATCTCGTGGGTTTAAAAATAGAGCTGCGGCAAATAACCCATCAGTGATTGGTCCTGTGTTAGTATATGTCGTACCACAAGTACCAATTTCTTGGGTAATCAGATTTGCAGAATCAACTTTTAAAATACAGCTGTTGGCATTGTTCGCCATTCTTAAAACTGAACCAGTTGGGTCTGATAAAATACCCCAAAGGTTGTGAAGTTGGACGGGGGCAGCAGTTGCAATCTGACCATTCATGGTCCCTTGAACCCAATTCGCAGCCCCCAAAGCATTTCGACCTGCGACTGTTGTAACTCGACCACCATTGATGTCTACACCAAACAAAGTATCAAATCCGCTAGGATTTTTATTGTAACCTCTAACATGCAAACTATTCGCAGCGCCACTTGAATACAAAAGCGTATTTTTATCTTCAACAAAAAAAATGTCTCTTGGAGTTCTAAAACCGTTTGCGTTGGGGAAAACATTGTTGCCAGCATCTGCGACGGCAATTGAAACTCCATTTGAAAGCTCTGTCTTGACTGTCCCAACATCCAAATCAATGGATCTTATACGCGCATTAAGAACGTCACTGATATAGAGTGTATTTTCAGTTAGGCTATAAAACAATGAAGTTGGATCATTTAATCTTGTCGTATTTGGAGGAACATCTCCATCTCCATCAAATCCACCAGGATTCACACTCGTAAACACATTTCCAGTAGCACCATTGTTTACATAGGTATCTAAAGTAGAAATCATAAAATTTGCGTTATCAGAGACCCAAAGATGAGACGCCGTCTCAAAAGCACCAATAGGACCATTCAGAGCCGCGGAAGCATTGGCATTTGTGGTCGGTCTTAAAGCTCCTGCTGTCCCACTTCCCCAAACTCGGGCATAAAATCCTGGCGAAACGGCTACTCCACCTATCGTTACAGTTGTTGCGTTTGTGGTATTTAAAAATCCAACATGGTGATTAGGGTTGTTGGTGAAATAGAACCCTTCGACTACTCCACCTCTGACTCGCGGATATAAACTATATGCACGCAGAGTTGCTGCTGCCGTATCCCATCTAAATCCGGCGGTAGAAGTCGTATTACACGCAGTTGTGTTTCTCGTGAGCCTCATCATCGTATTCGCCGCAGGTGTAATATCGCCGCCGACGGCAGCTCCATAGAAAGTTGGCGCTCCAGAAATATTAGCGACAAAAATATTACAAGCTGATAAAGGTGTTGAAATAATCAGCGCATCTTCAGTTGGGTGTTTAATCATGGCATAAATCCCTGGGGATTTTGCCGTACCATTCATGGCGCCTTCAGTAATCGCCGCATTATTCATAATAAAATTTGTCCCGATGAGAGTCGAGGTATCAAATTTCTTAAGGGTATACTCGTTCACGCCATTCAGATAACAAGCAGTATAAAGACTCGTTCCATCAAGAACGAGATCTACTGGTCCTGAACATTTGTGACCAGTCGCCGTTACCGCAGTGACACCTGCTACGTTAGAAGTTGCGCAAGATCCAATTGCGGTACATGTTCCGCCTGCAAAGATCTGAGGCTTACCCAAAATGCTTGAAGTTGAAGCCCCATCAAAGAGTACTTTCACCACTCTATTATTGCCATAATCTGATATATACAGTGCTTTATTGGTATCATCCCAGCCCAGGCCAGCAGGAATATTTAGGTAGAAGTTTGTCGCTATCTGCCCAACAGTACCAGTGCCTGGAACGCCAGTTCCAACAAGGGCAACAATTCTTTTTGGACCAACACTTGTAGTTGTAAAAGGTCCGGTACCGGCATTGCAAGTAGAGGTTGTGCAACTTTTAAAATCATATGATCCAGTGGCATTGCTATTATAAAACCAAACAATACCGTTAGTAGAGTCACTAATAAAATAAGTTCCAGCTGCAGGTCCTTGGATCATTCGCGCTGGGCGAATTCTAATATTGGCGGCGTCATTAACAGTATGTAACCCACTACCAAGACCAGGTCTCCCGGCCAAAGTACAAATTTGACCTGCCGTTAGATTCAAGCAATACGTCGATAAGTAGCTGGTATATATATTCCATGTATCTTGCGCTTCTTCCAAACCGTCTGAGACAACAATTTTTAATTCTTTGGTTCCCTGAAGTGCTGCACTATCACAAGCTGGTGTAAAAGTCAGAGTTGAAGTCATAGGGTTACTGGCGACATTGGTAGAAACCGAAAACATCTGATCAATGGACGGATCAGTAATAGCAGTGCCACCGTAGGTCCAGACAATTGAGTGAGACTGCCCGGCATCGCCAAAATTTTGATCATTTATTATGGTAGAGAACTGCACGGAATCAGAACAGTTAAAATTCAGAGATGCTGAGGTTGAAGGAGTTCCAGGAGTTCCACTTGTAGTGAGAACATACGAAGACGAAGTGAACGCTGGAGGTGCGTTGAAAATCAGGTTAAAATCCATGGAGTCTGAGGTAGCGTTGTTATCTGAAAGCAAAACATTTAGCGTGTAAGAACCGACATAGGCTCCCCCACCATTAAAGGTACAGCTTGTTTGATTGGCACAAGCTGCAACTACTCCACCTGGGGTAAGTGTCCACACGATGGCATAAGGTGCTGTTCCGTCTGGGGAGATAATGAACTGCTGGGTATCAGTTGACTGAATAATTACTGGGCTCGCTGTAGGCGAAAAACCAGTGATTGAGGCTTGCGCCGGATTTGAAACAGTGACAGCAACAAGTTCCTCGTCATACTCCCCACTAGTATCAGTAGCGCGGATTTTAACGTTCGCATTTCCGACCATCGCACAAGTAGGAGTGAATGTCGTTGACCCAGTGGAAGCAGTCGAACTATTCACCAATGTAGGGCTTCCAGTTACTTCGTTGACGTAGAAAGAAAAAGTAATGGGATCACCATCTGCGTCTGTTGCAGATGTATTCATAATAAAAGTTCCACCAATACATGAAATAATCCCAGGGTTTGCTGGGTTAGTATTTACAAGGGTCAATACTGGCGGTGTATTCTTGAAAAGGTTAAAAGTATGAGTGTCAGAATACGTAGGGTTTTCAGCAATAACTTCAAGAGTATGAGAACCAGCAATTACACCAGCACCAGTTAGTACATAAAATGGTGAAGTTGAATTTTGAACAGAAATCCCGTCAAGACGAAAATCATAAGTAACATTCTCACCAGCACCAGCATCAATTTGTAATGCAAATGTATTTAAACCAGCAACAAGGGTCACAGGATTCGTAGATGGAGTTACAGCAGAGATCACTACAGGTCCATTAATACTCGGATCATTAGTCTCAATGGGCTCATCTTCCAGATTTTGGAAAGCTCCGCCACCAGATTTGTTGCAGCTCACAGCCAGCAAAATCAATAGTGGTATAAAGAGAAACTTCATATAACTCCTACAGCTTATAAACGATTCCAAATAAAAAATTCATCTCAGTTGCTTCAGAATCACCTGAACCGGCCAAGGTAATATAACGGGCCTCGGCTTTAAGATTAATTTTTTTGTCATAGTACTTTTCCAGGCCAACAGTTGCACCTAGTCCGGCATAGGAATTTTTAACAGATTGAAACTGCCTCTGGTAAAATCCAAGACCGACATATGGTGAGTAGTCCTGATACCTTTTAACTTCAAAATTGTTATCCTTAACTTTTTCCTCAGAAGAAAAAGTTATCGGATAATAATTCGCGCCGACATCAAGGCCGTAACCCAAGTCAGACCCAGAAAAATCCGCCATCAAAATGGTATAATTACCAGTAAACTCAAAATGGTTTAGAAATGGATACTGGTAGCCAATTTTAAATGCAGAAGGATTACCAATATTGGCAGTCTCACCGTTCGCCTTAGCAGTTATACCAAAATATCCAGCAGTCAAACTGATCTTGCCATCTGCGGCCACCGCGGAGCCGGCAATCAGTAAAATAGCGAGGAGATTAAGCCGAATGCCTTTGAGATTCACTCTCAACTCCTTTATCATTTTCAACTGCAGAAACTACATCAACCTTGAAATATCTTTGGGCCTCTTTGGCCATTAAGTTTTTCCAACTTTTCTGTTCTTCAAAATTAATTCCACCTTGATCAAGACGCTTCAGGTGAGTGGAAAAAACCATTTTCCGTTTATCATCAAGTTTGTCACTAACCATTTTTATATAATGTCTTGAAGAATTCATTAAAACCAAAGCCCATTTCTCGATTGGAAAGGCTTCTACAACTAAGCCAAGTTTTTCTGACTCAAGCTCAAAAATCTTGAAGAAAGCAGGTCGAACTTTGAGAATAAATGAATCGTCCTGCAAAGTTTCGTAGATATCTTTTTCGTCTTCGATATTAACTTTATCCAAGTAAGACAGAATCTCTTTATCTTTTTTGTAATTCTCAAGCATTTTTGCCTGAAACCAAGGCTCAATCTCTAATGCCTTACGCAGATAATCCCTGATGATTTTAGGATCAATTACTACATTGGTCGTTCTGTTTTCAAGAAGTTTACCCCATGAACCAGGGTAGGCCTTTTTGGCAATTTGAAGCGAAATTGATTTGGGAATTAAGTTCATGATAATGAAGGCGTGTTCCGAATCTATGGATTTAAAAAATCCTACCGCTTTATCACCAAGTCGCCAGACCTGAATGAGAAGATCTTCCCATTCTCTGTCGCCAGCACTATAGTCCCTTTCACGTGTAATCAAATCAAGAGACTTCATACTGTTATGGTTGATTCCACCTGAGCTGGTAAAAGCCTGAAGCCAGTTTGTATCCCGGCCCATTTTAAAAATTTGCTTTTGGGATTCTTGCGAGAACTCATAAATGAGTGCTCCTAATTGTGAAGGATCAATCTGGCATAAAGCATCCAGTTCAATGACATCTTTAAGAGTTGGAAAAGTTTTACTTTCTTCAATTTGTTTTAGCTTAATGTGAACAATATCCAATGTCTTAATGGGATCATGAAATGTCACATCTCCACGAACATCGGTTTTGTTATGTGATGATCCAGACGAGGAATTTGTTGATGGTGCCGATGGCATTGAAGGCGCCATAGAAACGCCCGAAGACGCTCCTGAACTGCTCGCATTTTGATTCTTAATAGTTCCAAGGCTCCACCTCAGCATGAGACCGAGAAGAACCGCCGCTCCAACGAAACCACCAACAATATAAAAGATATAATTTGGTGTAGAGACGTCAGCAACTTTTAGTTTCTGTTCAATTTTCACTTCATCACGAAAGGGAATAAGTCTTAGATAGACGGATAATTCTTGCTTGATGTCCGCAGCCTTTTGTTCGTCAAAACTGGTCGGTACAGCAACTTCGACAAAAACCTTGACCACTCGATTTCTTAATGAACTTAGGGATGTCGTAGGATCATCCCACTCATCAACCATTTCCTCAGAATCAGAATCATGATAAGGCAAACTTTCTTCATCGCTACCTTTCTCAACTATTCTTCTAAGCGGCTGTATCTTCACTTTTACGAAAAATGGGTTACCAGGGTATCTTCTAGCAAAATAACTTGAAGCCTCTTCAACCATTTTATCTTCAAGCTCCATCACTCTCGGATGCTCCATTTGCGGAGTCTGAGCAAAAATGGAAAGTGACAATACACTCAAAAGGGTGCAAAGAATAAACTTCATAACCAACTCTCTTTTTCTGGCGAAATAACTATAATAACTGTTCTTGAATAATCATTTTTTTCGTTTGCCGTGGCGGTATGTATTTCTGGTATCAAGTCACTGATGAGCTCAAGTTCCCCTGCTCCCGCAATCTCCATTCTATTAAGTGGAATCCCCTGCTGCTGCATGGTTCTCATGGCCGAAATTGATCTCAAGGCACTCAGTTCGAGATTGTCCCTGTACCTGCGATTTGAAACGGATGAAACTTTGACCTTATCCGTAAATCCCTTGATCGAAAGACTATAAGTCCCTGCATATGGAAGGTACTTCTCAGCAAATTTCTTAAGAATTTCTACTCCTTCAGGTCTCATGTCAGTATGCCCAGACTTAAAGAAAGAAAACTTACCAAAAGAAACAATCACTTTATTGTTTGACTGGTGAACTTTTACATCTAGGCCATTCAAATCTTTTTTAGTAAACTCCACACTCGACTTATGCCCAGGCTTGAATAGATCTCCGGGAATATCTTTTAATTCCTCAAAAGAAAACGACATGTAGTTATTAAGATTCTGAACTTTTTCTTTATGGGCATCAGTTGTAAAAAAAATCACGAAGAAACTTAAGAGCAAGGTAATCATGTCACCGTATGAAACGGCCCATGAGCCTTCGCTCTCTTCTTCTTCGAGATGATATTTTTTCTTAGTCAGATATCTCATGCAACCTCTTGGGCCATCATATCTTGAAAGTTAATTTTCAATTTCTCAGAACCAGTTAAGTAAGAATTCAACCCTTCTTGAGCTTCCACATATGAAGCCCTCTCAAGCATAAGGATCACTGAATTGATCGACATCTCAGCTTTCAATTGATCTCTTTTAATGTCTTCTTGTAGCCACTCACCCAAAGGGTTAAGCACAAGGTTTGAAATTAGAAGTCCGTAGAATGTCGCCACAAGAGCCACCGCCATACGAATACCAGTTTCTTTGGTATCAATACCGGCAGAGATACCTCTCATGAGGTGAATCAGACCCAAAACCGTACCTGCCAGACCAAAGGCAGGTGGATACTTTGATCCACGCTTTAGCCAAGCCGAGAGTGTGTTGATTTTTGTCGTATACACTTCAAATCGTTGGGAAAGTAATTCGATAATTTTTTCTTTAGAGAAACCAAGGCTCAATAATTCCATTCCATCATTTAAAAGTTTCAGTTCAATAGAATGAGACTTTTGAGTTTTTCTCTCAGTGATATAGGCGAGACACACTTCTGCATGTTTTTTCAAAGTATGTGAAGGGAAGAAAAACTTTTGCGAGAACCTTCGCAGCAATATGCTGGCAGGTACCGCAGGAAAAGTAATAAACATCACGGAGAATGTTCCTAATACTACTACGAAGAAGGCAACAAAATCCCAATATTCCCGAATGTCCTGATTTAGATGCTTGCTGGCCAGATAAAAGCCAACAGTCGAAATAAATAGACCAATTACATATTTCATAAGACGTCCTAGTTTGACATCGACCGCAATCGGTCGAGAACTTGTTTTGTTTCTACATTTTCAGGATTTAATTCCAGCGATTTTTGGTAATACCCAATAGCGCGTCTGAAATCTTTTTGAAGATAACTAATATTACCTAAGAGGTCGTACCCCACGCTCACGTAGGGATACTCATTGGTAAGATTCACAAGCAGTGAATCCGCTTCGGAATATCGTTTATTGTTAATTAAATTGTGCGCCTTCGCGATGGTCTTGGCCAAGCGCTCGTGGCGCGATTTAATATCTGTGACCTTAGGATCTTCGGCCTTAGCAGTTAATTTCACTGAGTATTCGTAATTCTGTGACTGCAGTCGCCCAACAAATATGCGCGAGGATTCAAAACCTTCTTTTTCAATTAAAAGGCTTTGCATTGATTCAGATGTTTCGAGCGGAGTCTTTCCAAGCGAACGACTTGATCCATCAGACTCAATCGCAGAGACTGTGGCACCATCAGGCACAGATCTGAGCTTGATTGAAGAGCTTGTTGAACAAGCACCGAGGACGATTAAAAATAAAAAAAGATAGAACACTTTCACCCATACTCCTTTAAGGACCTCTTAATATCTTACAATATTTAAGAAAATCTCAAGAGACGGACAAAAGTGCCCTAATTAGGCTGCCTGATGAAACTAGTCGGTTGCTTGGTCCTTCACTTTACTCTTCTCTTTTTCGCGTTTGCGGTCCTGCTTTTCCTTAATCGAGAGCTTCTTTTTTCCTTTGTCTTTCATAGCATTCTCCTGGTTAGGTTAACGAGGCCTCGTCTGTTTATAGTCAATAAAACATGGGGTCTTCATCACCAGCAGCAGCAAGTAACGCTTCGCATTATGTCAACTCATCCTTAGACAGAATACAGAGGCCATGGGAATATTTTCAGATGAAAAACACTACTATTTTAATCGCCTTTATTTCCCTATTCTCATTTCTTGCCCACGCCGAATCTCTGGAAATCATCAAGATTGGCCACCCCACGCTGAGGGCGCAAGCTGAAGAAATTCACTTTGCCGATATTCAAAGTCCGGACTTTCAAAAGCTCATTGATGACATGATTTCAACTATGGGCTCTGCCGGTGGTGTTGGCCTTGCTGCCCCTCAAGTGAATAAATCTCTGCGGATGTTTGTCATGAAAAGCTGGCCCGGGGTTGCACTGACAGTTGTCATTAATCCAAAGGTTGAATACCTCGAAGAATTCGGTAAAAAAGATTCAACAGAGGGATGCCTCTCGATTCCAGGAAAAAGCCTGAAACTTAAACGATTCAAAAAAATCCATATCAGTTATTTTGACCGCAAGGGTGAATACATCTCCAAAGAGCTTGATGGATTTGGCGCTATCATTGCTCAACACGAGTATGATCACCTGAATGGAATCTTGATTGTAGATCTAGTCGAGCAAATATTCGGCAAGATTAATTACACTGGTTTTGTAGACGCTCCTCTAATGTAAATTAGAGGTCGGTATATTTTTTGGCGTTGCCCTTGGATTTATCGATAGGATATTTCTCAGCATTCTTTTTAAGTTTATTCAGCACAGCTTGTTCAAGATCAATGTTGGTCTTGGAGACTATCCTAAGTAGGTAGACAAAAACATCCGCCACTTCATCTTCGACCTTACCCAGAAGCTTAGGATCACTCCCCACTTTATTGGACTGCTCTTCCGTTAGCCACTGGAAAATCTCCATCAACTCTGCACTCTCCACATTCAGTGCCATCGACAGATTTTTTACAGAATGAAACTGATCCCAGTCTCTGTCTTCGGCAAATTTATTGATTTCAGTTTTTAATTTTGTCAGATCCATCTTTTTTTCGCCCATGTTGATTGCTGTTCTTTATTATGAAAAGTCCAGGCCAGAATCCTGCTAACCTTTTGTCCTTGGGACATTTCTATTTTTTTCACCTCAAAAGCATTCACGCGTTTAAGCTCTCGCTCCAAATCAAATAGATTCTCTTTGCTAGAAATAAGTGTTGTGAACCAAAGGCACTGCGAGGATATGGCAGCACTCTCGTTAATCATTTTTTTTACAAACGCCTTCTCTCCGCCCTGGCACCAAAGCTCATTGGCCTTGCCACCAAAATTCAGCACCGATTTTTTGAGTCCCAGATTTTTGAGCTTACGATTAGTTCCCGCCATCGCGTCTTCAGCAGAGGCATGAAAAGGAGGATTACAAAGCGAAAAATCAATCAGTTCATCAGGTCTTAAGATTCCCCGAAAGATTTGATCCACCGAAGATTGAAGGCGCAGCTCAATCACCCCTTTCAAGTGTGGATTGTGATCTAAAATATTTTGAGCAGAAGCAAGTGCTCCTTGATCAATGTCGGAGCCAATAAACTTCCACCCATATTCATATTGACCGATCAAGGGATAAACACAATTGGCCCCCACACCCACATCGAGAGCGAGGATTGATTTTCCTTTAGGGATTAAATCTGCAACATAATGAAGATAATCGGCCCTGCCTGGAATGGGAGGACATAAATAATTGGGTGGAATATCCCACCAGTCAATTTTGTAAAAATCTTTGAGAATCGCCTTGTTCAAAAGTTTTACTGATTCGGGGTTCGCAAAATCGATGGATTCATCACCAAATTTATTCATAAACACGTGCGTAGCGAGTTCAGGGCATGCCTTCACCAACTGGTTAAAATCATAGCGGGATAAATGTCGGTTTCTTGGATGCATAGGGTAACATTATCTGGCCAATCGCCTAAAATCCACAACATCCTGCTTGATTTTTAGACCATGCCTGTCATAAGGTAGGCTTTTAAATTTTTACGAGAGTTAAGACTGTATGCAAAATTTTTTGAAGTACTTTAAAGGTTCTATTGCTCTATCACTTGTTGGTGGAGTCTGCGCTTTTGGAATTGGTCACTTTTACACAGGAACAGTAGCAGGCGGCTTATCGGCCCTCTTTCTTGCCACTGTCCTAAGTGTCCTGGAAATTTCACTCTCTTTTGATAACGCCGTGGTTAACGCCATCGTTTTAAAGAAGATGACTCCGCTTTGGCAGCACCGCTTTTTAACTTGGGGTATCGCCATTGCAGTTTTCGGCATGCGTTTGGTATTCCCTCTTGCTCTCGTTGGTGTCATGGCCAACGTTAATCCAATCGACGCTTTGGTTTTGGCGGCAACTAAGCCTGCTGAATACGCCCAAATCATGCTTTCAGCTCATGTGAGTATTGCAGCTTACGGTGGCGCCTTCCTTATGATGGTAGCCTTGAAATATTTCTTTGAAGAAGAAAAAGACGTTCACTGGGTTCAGATTATTGAAGGCCCAATCAGTAAACTTGGCCGCATGAAATCTGTAGAACTTGCTCTGACCCTCATTCTTCTGTACGTTTTCTCTCTTTACCAGCACGAGCATGAAAAAATGACTTTTCTCGTTTCGGGAATCTGGGGACTAGTGACTTACGTCGCAGTTGATGGAATTGGAGCTTTTTTACAATCACCTGATGAAACTGAGCAACTTGATCTTAACAAGGCCAGCATGGGCATGTTCCTTTACCTGGAAGTTCTCGATGCTTCATTCTCATTTGATGGTGTAGTTGGTGCCTTCGCTGTGACCAATAACCTTTTCATTATTATGATCGGTCTGGGTGTTGGTGCGATGTTTGTTCGTAGTTTAACCATCATGTTGGTTGAAAAAGGAACACTTGCTGAATACAGATTCCTTGAGCACGGTGCCTTTTATGCTATCGGGTCACTCGCCATCATTATGTTCCTTAATACTGTGGCCCATATTCCAGAAGTTGTGACAGGTTTGATTGGTGCCGCACTTATCGGGTTGTCGCTGTGGTCTTCCATCAGATACAACAAGAAACATCCTGAACATTCATAAGATAAAAAAAAGGCTCCTTTCGGAGCCTTTTTTTTTATTAACTATAACATTTTTTGTTTCTTAAAGTGTCTTAAGTAAACTTGATCGTAATCTTCATTCGGGAAAAGGGCCTTAGCCGTTTTCACGATCGCTTTCGCCATATCCGGCATTTTCAGTCCTGAACCAAGACCAAAGTGAGCTTCAAGGATGATCTTATCGATATCACCGCGAGCAACACCTCTGTCATAAAGCTCTAGGAAAGCTTGGAAAATCGGAGTTGACCAAAGCTCATCAGAAACACCACCGTTAACTTGTGAGTGAGCTGAGTAAGTTTTTTTAGGATCATAAGCTGGTGAGAAAGAATCCAACTTACGGCCAGGCCAGCAAGCGTTATGTCCATCCCATTTAAAAACCCAGTTAACCATTCCGTCTCGACCGTTCTCAGTTGTTACTGAGTAAGAAGCTGCCCAGTAGTCACCAAAGCCTTCGCCCATAGCTCCTGTATCACCACCAAACCAAGATGGGTTGATATGGTGTTGGATAGCATGACCAAGCTCGTGAAGAATAACATCTGTATCTTCGTTATCATCAACACATCCGTTACCGAATGCAAGACGACGAGATGAAGGAATGTAGTGAGAGTTATCTGCACCATCAACACCGTTAGCATCTACTTCAATGCTCTTAGGGAAAACCGCACGGTTATTAACAAATCCCATAGACTCGATATAACGAGCACTGCGGTCGATTTGAAGATAAGTCATTGCATCGTTAAAGTTTGGATTCTTTCTTTCGAAAATCCATGAACCATCTGCAGAAGTAGAAGGAGCAACATTTGGACTTTCAAAATCAATCAAAGTTACTTTTGGACCTTTAAGTGAGTAAACACCATCTACAAATGAAATATCTTTTAGATCCTGAGTTCTGTAAGCAGGAAGAAAAACTGAAGCATCACTATCATCCTGAAGATCCGTGCGACCAAGAGTTACAGTTGGATTTGGATCAAAGACTTGAGCTGTTCCATCTACAAACGAGATTTCGTTAGTCAAAAGTGACTTGGAAATCTTTTTGAATTCAAATGATTTAAGCGCCGAAGAGAAAGAGCTAAAAATGGCTCTACCTTTAAAACGAACAGGTGCTTCTGCTCTCTTCATTCTTGGAAGAGCAGCATCAACAACTTCAAGTACGCGACCATCTTGAGCATCAACTGTCACATCAAAGTGGCCAGTCGGCGATGAAGTACTTAGCTTAATTCTGTAAACGAGGTTTAAGTTTTTTGTGTACACTAAATCTGATACCGGAGCGTCAGTCAATTCACCATTAACTTGTAAATGCTTCCAAGCTGTTTCCAAGGCCTGAGTCTTAGAAAGGAAAGGAATTGAAGCATCCATAAATTTCATAGAAGCGTTCACTGCTGAATTGTAAACCTTGATCACTTCTCCGTTTTGATTAACAGAGACAACAACCTGAGCACCTTCTACAACAACACCATTAACCATCTGCTGGTAATAGCTGTGAGTACCAAGAAGACTTTCTCTTGTGTCAGTCAGCTGAAATCCTTCAGCGCTGATTCCAAGATTCAACTCATCAGAAACTTTCTGAAGAGAATTGCCACTTTTATCAAGCAACTGAATTGATTTCTCAGGGTAGATCAGTCCTGAAGCCTGAGAAATAAGCGGGAATGCCAAAACTAAAAGGGCGGTGGTAAAAAATTTCAAGTCTAACTCCTTGACTGAAAATAAGAGAACCCATCAATGGTATGCCTTCGAAAAATACTCCGTATAGTCAGATTTCCTTACAAATTCATGCAAAGATTGAGTCAAGAAAGATTAATTATTTTAGTCAGGTAATGTGATTTATGGTAAGAATCAAGGGTGAAAACATCTTTTTACCAATACACCCTCAAAGAGTTGAAAGAGCTCTTTCAGCAAAATAACCTCCCCGCTTCAGGGCCTGGTCTGCTATTTAATTGGCACTATAAAAAACGCAAAAGTGAACCTTGCACAGCGGATCTGGCCAAGAAATCCATTGCTTACGTGGCACAGAACCTGACTTTTGATCTACCAGTCATTGATACCATCCAGGCCTCCACTGATAAGACAGTTAAGTTTCTCTTCAAGCTTCAAGATGGTCAAAAGGTCGAAACAGTCTTAATTCCCTTCAATAACAAATACACTATCTGCCTTTCCTCTCAAGTTGGATGCGCCATGAAGTGTTCGTTTTGTCACACCGGGCTACAAGGACTGGCCCGCCATCTAAAAACTGAAGAGATTGTCGGTCAATTTACCGAGAGTCAAAAGTGGCTCACTCAGAATCGCCCTGAGGACGACAAAATCCTCAACATTGTTTTCATGGGCCAGGGAGAGCCTCTGCATAACTTCGATGCTGTTAAAACTGCTTGTGAGATCTTTTTGTCCCAGCATGGACTGAGTGTCGCCGATCAAAAAATCACGATTTCGACCGCTGGATACTTACCAGGACTCGAGCGTTGGAAAAATGAAATGCCAGACGTAAATATCGCACTCTCCCTCCACTCCCCGATTACTGCAAAACGCGACCAGTTGATTCCGATCAATAAACGGTATCCCTTGGAAGAGGTTCTGAAATATGTGCAGGCCATTCCTCAAGGCAAGAACCGCTTTGTGACTTATGAGTATTTATTGATTGAGGACTTTAATGACTCTGATGAGGACGCTCACCTGACCGGAAAGTTGCTGGAAGGGAAAACCGCCTATATCAGCCTGATCCCTTTTAATCCCTTTCCAGGCTCTGAATATAAACGACCAAAAATTGAAAAAGTCGAACACTTCAAGTCGATTCTTGATACCTATAAAATCCCGACATTGATCCGTGCCACTAAGGGTGATGAAATTTTAGCCGCCTGTGGACAGCTGAACTCTAAAGTCCCTTCAGTGCCTGATCAATCGCCATTCTGAGCTCATCAGGTCCAAATGGTTCAACTAGTTTTCCATTCACAAAAAATGTAGGAGTCATTCGAACGTCGAGAGTTTTCCCATCGATCTGGTCCTGTTCAATAATTTTTTGAATCGCAGGGTCTTCCATCTGTGATTTCAGTTTCTCCACATCAATATTTAAGCGAGGAAGGTAATTCCACACAAGTTCCGGTTGAGGATTGTGATGATTCCCCCACTCTGGTTGGTGCTGATAAAGGATTTCCAGGGCTTCCCAGTACTTGTCTTGTTTTCTAGCGGCTTCCAGAATTTTAATGGCAAAAATTGAATTGCCGTGAAAAGGAGCATATCTCATCACCAGTTGAATTTTGCCTTCATAATCGGCCATGATTGAGTGCATGTAGGGATTAAATTCTCTGCAGCTCTCGCACTCAGGATCAAAAAACTCCACCACGAAAACTTTGGCTTCTGGATTTCCTTTCTTCATGGCGTGGTCAGCAACCAAGGTCTTAAAATTATCACTAACAATAGTCTCGATGCGCTCAGACTCCTGGCCTTTATACATCTTCATTCCGATAACAAAAAGTATCGCCATCAAAAGGCCCGATCCTAAAATGATAAAAAGTGATTTATTTTTTTTCATGAGCAAGATTCCTATAAGTAAGAATAAGTAAAATTAAAATGAGGGTAAAAGCAACAAACGACAGAAATGGAATGGTCACAAAGCCAAACCATTTGATGAAAACAGTTGTGCAAGAAACACCCTGAACGCAGGGAGCCGCGCTCTCAGGCAAAATTTTATAATACAAAAGATTGTGATAAACTGAAATGAGCCAGCCCATGGCGGCGAGCGGGAAAGAGAATTTAAAAACACTCTTTGAAACCGGAAAAAGGCCAGCAAGTAAAATAAATACTAAGGGATACATACCAATGCGTTGGTACCAACACAGAACACAGGGAGGAAACTTCATGACCTCACTGAAAAACAGGCTTCCCATGGTCGCAATACTCGCGACCAGCCAAGCACCAAAAAGTGTTCCCCAAGCTTTATTAATCATAGGTAAACAGTAAATGAGCAAAGTAATAAAGGCAACAGTGACGAGTGGTCGATACAAAGGCGAAGTCGTAAGAGTCACGAACATTAGTCTGGATGAGTCTGGTCAACAAAAAGCGGCCTGTTTTCTCATGAGTGGTCAGCGGGCCAATATTCCTGTGAAAGATCTGGAGATGATAGAGGAAAAACCTGCGGCGCCAGAAGTGCCACGGGCGAAAAGTTCCATGCCCTTTGTGAGTGGCTCCACTGGAAGCAGAACCATGACCCAGACAAAGAACATGCAAAAGCCAAAGATTAGAAATAAATCTTTCACCAAAGAAGAGTCTGACGAAGAAGAATAAAAACGATAAATTAAACGGTGGAGACCCGCGACGCCGGATTCATCAATGAAAAGGCACTTTGGATTTCTCTCGCCCTTTCGAACTCCCGCATTCCAGCGTTCACATCCAGCTTCACTCCGAAATGTTCATACCCAGCACCAACCGCCTCAAGCGCTCGCTTAATATTATCAAAGCGGCACTGCTCGCCCATTTGGCCGATTCGGATAATGTCCAGACCAAAGGCACCGGAAATCTCTACCTGATGATTTTTGATCATGTAACCAATCAAATCCTTGGTCACAACTTTTCCAGGATTTTTTATCGCCACTACCGACTGAAGTCGAAATTCTTTGGGAGTAAATAATTCTAGCCCCATGGCCTCCAGACATTTCTGAAGAGTGACTGAGCAGTTTAAATGTCTTTCAAATCTTTTTTCTAAAGTCTCCTGACAAATAAGCCTTAGGGCCTCATGCAAGGCCAAAAGACCAGGAACGGGAGCGGTGTAGTGGTATTCACCTAATCCCCAAAAACGGTAAGCACGTCTCGGATCAAGGCACCAGTGAGGCATACGCGCTTCTCTTTTCGAGACAAATTCAAATGTCTCTTCAGAAAAAGCAATCATGGCAATACCAGGAATGGCGGATAGACCTTTTTGTCCCCCAACAACCATGACATCAATTCCCCACTCATCCATTGGACACGGAGTTGTTGATAAGGTGCAAACAGCGTCCACGATTGTGCGGACACCAAAACTTTTAGCAAGCTTCACAATCCCTTCGAGTTCACTATTTTTTACACCACACGACGTCTCACCCTGAACCAGAGTAATCACATCGAAATTTTCTTTTTCAAAAGCAGCTTTGACTTGCTGAACTGTGAAGGGCTGGAAGTTTTCGGTGAAAAGTTCTGTCACCTCCGCTCCGACTCCTTTTGCAAGCTCGGTAAAGCGCGCACTGAAAGTTCCCAGGTTCAAGACCAACACTTTCCGGGTGGGCCACAACAGCGAAGTCACGGCCATTTCCATCGCCGCCGACGAAGGGCCGGCAATGCCGAAGATCTTTTTACTTTCAGTTTGGAAAACGTATTTGCCCATGAGTTGGATGCGGGAAACGATCATCTTCATGGTTTCGCCCAAGTGACTAATCACCATGGAGTTGGCCAGGGCCACTTCTTTAGGGATAGGAACAGGTCCTGCCCCCATTAAGAGAGTTGTTTTTTTAGGAAGAATTTCATCGAGAGATAAACTCTCTGGTGCTTTTATTTTCATTATTTAATTACCGTCACAAAACTCACAAGGTTCGCATAAATTTTGGCTTCATCGATCCAGACTTGCCCACCTAAACATTCATAACTCACGTCATATTTCGAGCACTGCTTGCCGTAACTATCACGCACCAGGTACTGACATTGCTGACTCTCTTGATCCCAGCGTCTGGCCACAATCGAAGAGGTATGAAGCTCGGCCAAGCTGACTGAACCGTTCCTTGCATCAGTCAGAAGCCGTGAATCATAATCAATGCCAGCGACTCTGCCGAGATCAAGCTGCTTATTCAAAACCCTGAAGACCAGGGCATCTTTAATATACATCAAGGTCTTAAACCGGTCCTGGAATTTTATGCGGTCATGTTGGCATACTTCTTTTCGAAGCTTGGAGTAAAAATTGGAAGCCGTTTGTCCCTTGATCAAGTGATAAAATTCCTCAGGCGTTTCCACATTCTTGAAGTGGTAATAGAAAGGAAGATTCGTAATCGTCAGATCCTGCTGATTTTTTAAAAGTTGATAGATTTCAAGCATGGCAGTTCTTAAATCCGTCTTGGATTCAAGCCACTTGTCCCCCTCTCGCTGCATTCTGACCCAAGACTCAGAGGGAAAAACTCTCTCCGGGCAATAACCATCCCGCATCACCCGATCAAGGGCGACCTTATTGAATCCAGTCTGGTGGGGCATCATGAAATTATCTTGATCGCTTTGCGAAGGCTTTCTTCCAAAGGTGCGAAACAGCCAGCGACTTAACTGACCAAGATCGCTATCGTTGTAGTTAATCGCCACATCAGCTGCTGAAACCTTATCAGGCAGATCATAAACATGGGTCAGCATGTCCGCCGCCGTGAAGGCATAACACCAGGCCACTTTTTTTTGATCTCTGATTTTTTTCAGTTTCTCAGTTCTTAAATCAAGCTGGGTGCAACTCTGCTGAGTTGTAGGCTGAAATCTTTCGGCCATGGCAAGTTGAGATAAAAACAGAGCGCAAATTATCCATTTCATAGGAATAAATGCTAAACCGTTCTGAAACAGTCCGGCAAATGAATGCTTCCGACCTTGTCTTACATTTTAGGCCAATATTCAGGCAGTTAAGCCCATTATTGTCCGACCACGAGACTCAAGATTTTACCGCGCTTACCGATAAGTCCCTCATGAGAAACTACCTCTTTACCGCCCTGATACTCTCCGGCTGCTCTACTTTTCAACACCACCCTATGAACCTGCGGGAAATAGCGAGTACCAAACTTCAAAATTCAGAAATGTTTGACCTCAAACTTTCGCAAGACCTCATCTTTGCCAATGGTGCCAATTCCGTTGTTTTACAAGTGGGAATCAAGAATCAAGACATTAATCCTGAGGATCTAAAGCTCATCAGTGATGCGCCTATGGAATCGGGAAAATTCACTGCCAAAGACGGGATTTATGCCATCACCATAAAACCCAAAGTAAAAAGCCCCAATTTAAAACTCATGGTGATTTGGAAAGATCAAATTAGTTCTACCATAGTGCTCAAAACAACAATGAAGCCGCTATCCGACACGATGATCCCGCTTAAAAGCCCAAGTAACGAATCTGCCTGGATCTCGGGTCTGTATTATCAAAGGCAAGAGAATCTTCCTGCTGGTCAATTCGAAGGATTCCAGGTCGATAATCAAGGACCCAATCCCATCGTGAGTGCCCAGGATTCATCAAGACAATTTGATTTTGAATTTGAAGAGCAGGCCAGACAAAATATTTCAATGATGATTTCAGATGCACCGAACGGAACTGTCTCCCATACCATGCACAGTCTTTTTATGTTTTTTCCCAGGAAATATCTTCCTTACGCTGAAGTGAATAAAAAAGAAGTCACCGTAACACTTCCAACAGGTGAAAAAATGATGTTTGCTGAGTCAGGCGAGATCATTGACGGTGCCTTTGAAGAAGGTCCAGTAGATACGGGGCCCGACCGCTTTAAACGCACTTATGCAGATTTAAAATATCACGGTAAAGGAATTGTTCTCAGAGCAAATGCCAGAGGGCAGATGCCTCAGCAGGGACAATTTGAAGCGACCAAAATAGATATGGAGTATGGAATCAAATATTCCGCAGACGTTCTCATCATCAATGGTACAACTGGTCAGCGTTGTCGAAGACCCAAGATAGATTTCTGGCCATCTGAAGACGTGAGTCCCATTTTATTTAAATTCCCCAGTGATAAAGAATTTGATGTCTATCTAAAGGCTAAATGTAATTTTGGTATACCTGACTTGGGTAATGATCCAAAGCCTGCTTCGGAAGAAAATATCTCAGACCTCGTATCTGAGATTTGGAGTAAATGTCAAAATGCGGCTGATCTAAAATCATGTGTGGAACTGGAGGCGAGTTTCATCGAAAACGATGCCTCAAAGAGCAAAGTCAAATTTGAGCTAGAACTGATACTTCTTGGAGCAAAAGAAAAAGAAAAGTTAGAAATTGAGGGAGTCATACAAAAAGAACTTGTCACCATTAGGGCCGCCCTACTTTCCGAAGCCACCTGGTTGGAGAAACAAAGTTGTCTTGAAAAATCAAAGACTCTTGTAAAATCCACCTTTCAATTTCATGACCTCAAGCAGTTAATACGGCCCAAGCTAGAGAAGAACTGCGCCTCAATAAAAGAAGAGATGGACCAAATAGCCGCACGGGAAGTTTCTGGTTTTGACGAAAGACTTAAAGAGAATTTTGACTGGTCGACGATTTCCACTAGCGATAAATTCATCTCCGAATGCCAAGCCAAAGCCCTCACCATGCTATCATCACGTAACCGCTACCACCAAACTCCCACAATCTATCTTGCTTCATTCAAATCCCTGTGCCAAAACGTGGAGTCATCCGAATCTTACAAGGCGTGGCTTCAAACTCAAGGAGCAGGGCTCGAGGAAAAAATATTTGCTCAAGTTATGATTGAAGTAGAACTCAAAGGGGAAAAACAGGCCCAAAGCTGTCTAATAACTTATCCCGTTAACACACAACTAAACCGAATGAGGTATAAAACTCAGCGAGAAAACTGCTTAGTCGACAACTGGTATGCCATCGAAGCCGAGGCAGTAAAAACTGCGCAAGAAGATCCTCTCGTAAAGAAGGTGAACTTATCGCTAGAAAGTGTGAAAACCAAAGTCGCCATGGAGAGAAGAAGACTCCAATTAAAAATCATGAAAAAATACTTCCTCTAATCAGGGAATGAGCACCAATTTCCCCACCGTCATACCAGATTCAAGATCCCTATGCGCCTCACCTACTTTTTCCATTGGGTAACTCTTAATCAGAGGCGCCTTAATTTTTCCTTCATCAAACCACATTAATAAATCAATCATCGCCTCATCTAAGAGATCTCTGCGGTCAAAAAGAAAAGAGAGATTAAAAGTAATCAGACTTTTATTTTCTGAAGTCATATTGAGTGGATTAAAACGTGGAGTCTTTAAAAAATCAATAACAAGCTTAGGCCAGTTTACCTTGCCGCCTTTTTTAGGAAACATAGAGTGCGCACCGTAGGCCACGAGTTTCCCCGAAGGTGCCAGATGATCATAACTTTTCTGCAGAGTCTCCACCCCATTGGCATCAAAGGCCAGATCAACTCCGTGAGGCGCATGCTCCTGCACTTTCTTCCACAGATCTTCTTTTGATTTATCAATGATGAAATCACAGCCCAGATCTTTGAGAGTCTGTACTTTGTGAGATGAGCCCACCACACCAATGGTTTTAATCCCTTTAATCTTACATAACTGAACTAGAGAACTTCCCACTCCTCCAGCTGCCGAATGAATGAGCGCCACCATACCAGGTCTAGTAACCACTATTTGCAGTAGAGCATGATAAGCAGTCATAAAGACTGCCGGGAATCCTGCGGCTTCTTCAAAGCTCATTTTCTCTGGGATAGCGTATAACTGGTGCTCGGGCACGCACACTTCTGAAGCGTAAGCATTGAAAAGTGAGACGCCAAAAACCTTGTCGCCCACTTTGAATTTTGTAACACCTGCTCCCACACTTTTTACGATTCCTGAATATTCAAAGCCTGGTGTGATGGGCCAGCCCACAAATTTCTTGGCCGATTCATAGAGTCCCCAGCGAATAATAATATCAGCGTAATTGATTCCAGAAGCTTTTACTTCCACAACCACCTCTGTAATATTTGCCTTAAGATCACTGAACTCTTCTATTTTCAGTTCCTTGTAATCGCCAGCTTTATGAATCACGACTTTTTTCATGTAATTAACCTAGTTAGTAGTGTTAGTATCATTTTGAAAAAAACTTTGGCCTTTGTTAAGTAGAAATACGAGTAACGCGTGGGTACCCTCTAGACTATTGGCCCCTAAAAAGGAAAAACATGAAGCCTCTTCTTTTGTTGTTTTATGTCTTTCTTCTCTGCTCCACTGCTTACGCCCGCTCTCCCATGAAAATTGAAGGTTCTTGCAAAGGGACGCTTATTAACGGAACTCAGGTGAGTTATAAATACTTTTCAAATTTTGATGGCTGTAAAAAATCCAGCCAAGCAAGTCTATCCTTCACTTCAGGTCTTCAGGGAAAATTCAAAGGCAAGAGAAGCTTCACCGAGACTCAGGATATCTACGAAATGAAAGGTGGATATAAACTGATCTTCAAAAACTCAACAGGCAACACTTCAGGGACTCTCATCTATCCCAAGAATCAATCTGTAACGACTCAATGTGAAGTGAGAGACTACGAGTATTCAGACTGCTAAAGGCTTTCGCCCTTAGCTAAATAATTTTTTAATCCATCCCATAAAACCACCAGATTTTTTCTCAGGCACCGGAGCAACCATATCTGACTTTAGAGTCAGCTTTAATTTTGGTGCCGGACCTTCAGGATTAAAAGCAGCAGTTTTTTTGACTGGTTCTTTAGCTGGTTGTTTCACTGGTTGTTTATCGCTTACAGGACGTGGTCCACGATCGGAAAATTTAGGAGCTGGAGCTGGAGCTGGGCGAACATCTCTTTCCGCCGGAGAAGTGACTCCGCGTAGTTTTTCAATCGCACGAATGCCTTGCTCATCTTTTACCGGAATAGCAAAAGTTGTGGCATGACCGCTCTTTCCGCGGCGGCCAGTTCGACCGATACGGTGGATATAATCTTCGGCTTCACGAGGAACGTCATAGTTCACTACGTGGGCAACATCATCAACATCAATTCCGCGTCCCATTACGTCTGTAGCAACTAAGATGCGGTAGCGACCAGACTTGAACTCAGCAATGGCAGCCTCACGCTGCTCCTGAGTCAGGTCAGAATGGATATATGTCACATCATCTTTTTTACCATGGAGCGACCTCCAGACCTGATAAACACGTTCTTTGGATTTCGCAAAAATAATAATTGTGCCTGGCTCATCTTGAGCAAGTCTCATGAGAGCGGGCATTTTCTTCTCTTCATATAACCAAAGAAGTCTTTGTTCAATTTTAGGAGTTGAAGCTTCAGATTTTACAATCGTTACTTCTTTAGGATCATTCATTACACTGCGTGCAAGCTTCTCTACTCGAGGAGCAAAAGTCGCCGAGAACATTAGTGTCTGGCGTTGTTTAGGAATTTGTTCTGTAATGGTATCAATTTGTTTGGCAAACCCCATTTCCAACATTCTGTCGGCTTCATCAAAGATTAGGCATTGAATAAAATCCAGCCAAACGTTTCCACGCTCTAAGTGATCACAAAGGCGGCCAGGTGTGGCGACGATGATATGTGGAGATGAAGCAAGAGCTTCTTTTTCAACAGGAATGGAAGCTCCACCAATACAAACTACAGTTCTGAGACCAAGTGGTTTACCAAATGCTTCAAACACAGCACCGGTTTGTTGAGCAATTTCACGCGTAGGAGAAAGGGCCAGAATGTAAGTGCCGTTTTTTCCTTTGAAGCGCTCAACGACTGGAATAACAAAACTTGCCGTTTTACCACTACCTGTTTGTGAAGAAACCAAAACATCAAGACCCTCCATCACTAGGGGAATTGATTGGCACTGAACAGGTGTAGGTGCTTTATATCCAGCGTTCTCGATAAGAGTCAGCATTTCTGAAGAGAGATTGAGTTCGTTCCAAGCGGTCATTAAAATCCTTTTGACGACAGTATCATTTCTTGGAGCATTTAAATAGCTCTGAAATGCGCTTACAGAAATTATCCTTCTCTTTGCCTTCTTCGAGGGAAAAGAGTTCGTTGACCGGCGTATTAAGCGCGAGTGAGAGTTTCAGTGCAATTTCCACTGAAGGATTTTTGCATCCTGATTCAATCGAAATAATTGTCTGACGAGAGCAGCCGACCATCTCCGCCAACTGCTGTTGTGATAGGTCGCCATTTTGCTGCCTAAGATGCTTAAGCTTGTTAGTGAGATTCATAAGAGCAGTGTAAACTAAACTTTACATCATGTCAAGTTTAGTTTACACTGCGTTTTATGCAAACACTTAAAAAATTACTCAAACTTAGTCGACTAGAATGGCCGCTCCTTGGCTGGGGACTCTTTTTTTTAGCACTGAGCTCCGGTGCCCTGCTGGTCTACCCACACTCAATTAAGCGCATTATTGATGAGGCCATCGCTCAAAAAGATCAATCACAACTCAACATGGCGGCCCTCTTTGCGCTTGGGGTTTTTGCGATTCAATCCATCACTTCCGCGCTTCGTTATTATTTTTTTACTTTGGCCGGTGAAAAAACGGTTAAGCGTCTTCGAAGCAATTTGTTTAAACAAATTATGGGCCAGAACGTCACCTTCTTTGATCAGCAAAAGACCGGCGAACTCCTGGGTCGCCTCTCTAGTGATACCGCTGTCCTGCAAAACGCCCTGAGTGTCAATATTTCGATGCTAGTTCGGAGTCTGGTCCAGGCGATCGGTGGCGTCGTCATGCTTTTTTTAACTTCAGCAAAACTCACAGTTTTTATTTTAGTCATCATTCCTCCTCTGGGATTTCTCGCCGCTCGTTTTGGGAAAAAAGTGAAATCCATTTCCAAGCGCGCCCAGGACGCACTGGCCGCTTCATCAGGAGTGGCCGAAGAAAGTATCTCGGGAGTCAGGAC
>JAIFLR010000136.1 GCA_020048985.1 Halobacteriovorax sp.
AAATGAAACAGTGCTCCGCTCCCTGTGTCGATTTGATAGACGTAAAGTCTTATGAGGAAGTGTTAAAGACTGCCATTGGTTTTTTTCAGGGCCCTATAAAGGCAAAGCGTGCCATTCATTTTTTGGAAGATAAGATGAACCAATACGCTTTGAGCGAAGAGTTTGAGATGGCAGCAATTATTCGTGATCACATCTTATTGCTTAATGAGTTTCTGCAGAAATCTTTTGACCAGAAAGTGGAGTCACTTCAGAGCGACAAAAATATTGATGTTTGGTCATACTGGAATGGAAGCGAAGAAGTTGACTTGAGTTTGTATATGATTCGATCAGGACTGCTTTTGGGACATAAGAATTTTAATTTTGTGAAAGGTGAAGTGATTGAAGAAATCGACCAGGAAATCTTGTCGAAGATTGCACAATATTATTCAGACCCTGAAGAAATCTCACCCGAAATGGTAGTCTTAGACTTCCAGGAAGAGGAGATCACTGCCGTCAGTGAAGCCCTGAAAACTTATGGTGTCGAAAAGGTACAAGGCCTGTCGAAAAAATATTCTCCGTTAATCGAAATGACTCGCAAGCATGCCGAAGAAACTCAGCGAGTTCGCATGGCCAATTTAGACAGTGTTTTTATAGGCCTTAATAAATTAAAAGATTTGCTGAACCTTAGAGAGAGACCCCGGATTCTTGAATGTTACGATGTAGCGATATGGCAGGGACAGTCTCCCACGGCTTCACAGATAGTTTTTGAGGAAGGAAAACCAGTTAAACAGAAATATCGCTACTACCATCTGGAAATTCGCCCTGAAGGTAATAATGATTTTGCAATGATGAGAGAGGTCATCTCACGAAGAATTGCTCATGGTAATTTACCAGATGTTTTAGTCATTGACGGCGGAGTAGCCCAGGTTAATACCGTCATGGCCGTATTGAATGAAATGAAGATTGAATTACCAGTCGTCGGAATTGCAAAATCGAAAGATCTTACCACGGGTAATTTAAAAGCTACAGAAGTCGTGCGTTCAGAGGAGAGACTGATTATTCCTGGGCGCTTGAATCCTTATATCCTTACCAAGTGTCCACCGCTATTTAAAATTATTGTTTCAATGAGAGACGAAGCTCACCGTTTTTCAAGAAAACTACATCACAAAGCCGAATCAAAGAGAGTGTTAGCAACGTGGGTAGATGAAGTCAAAGGTCTGGGAGAAGAGGCGAAGAAAAAAGTGTTAACAAATTTATCTATGTCGAAGGAAGAGCTCAGGGAATATTCAGTGAACGATTTAATGAATTTTTTTGGAATCAAAAGTCCTCAAGCAAAAGCGCTTAGAGCGTATTTGAATGAGGACTCTAAAGATTAATTCAGGATATGAATAACCCGGCGATTTCCACATCCACAATCCATACAACGAGCAGTTTCCTGCACAAGTAAGTTTTTGTAATCGGGCATATGTGAAAGTAGGAGTTTTGATCCACAGACTTTGCATTCGTCCATGGTCTTCTTCACCTGCTCAGCTCCACCAAAGTATTCTTCAAAATTTTCAAACTTAAAATCAATGTCAGACATATATTTTCCTCACTTAAACACTGTTTCGGCGAGTTGTGCGAGGGGATTTAGGTTTATTATGGCTAGGAAATATCGGCCTATTTGTGCTAAGAATGGGTATGGACGAATTGTTTAAGCAAAATTTATTGAGACTGCGCCAGCCGCCATCTCCCGCCACTTTCGGGGAAGCCTTGCTTGGACAAGTCTCCTGGGCGCAAAACAATATCCCTAAAAAGCTTCCGTCTAAGCGCGAAGTGGCTCAGTTTTCTGAGAAGGCCCAGGTCATGGAATCACTTGAGAGATATGCTCAGGAAAAATTGGGTGAAAATCCCGCTTCCGTCATCAAAATTTCTGGTGGTGAAATTGGGCTTAAACCTGAGCCAGTGTGGGAAGGGGTGCCGGCCTACAATAACTTTGCTGAACTCAGCAAAGATCTTACTTTGGAAGATAAGATCTTGGAACTATGTCTTAAATCGAAGGCACCGGACAAAGTGCGCATCATGTTTGTGTCGGAGAGTTTTCGAAGTTATGAAGAGTTTCAAGCAGAACTCAAAGACGGATTCATCAATCAATTGCTTCCTGCTTTCACTTTTAAAACGGCCGAACTTTTTAGTCGCATGTTATTGGCAATGAAGTTGACCGAAGATGAAGTCCTGATTTACCCAACTACGATCTCTGATAGCGATATATCGACTGAGGTGATGAAAGTTGCAGGGTTTTATCGCCCCGAAATTATTGTTACTCTTGGCGCCAATGCTACCCATAAGATCTTGAAAGGTCAGGAGCGCCTAGCACTTGTTCATGGCCAGTTTTTCAATCGAAAGATAGAAAATATTGGGACTTTTATAGTTGTTCCTCTGTTTCATCCAAGTATCATAGAGAATAATCAAAATATGAAAAAAACGGCTTGGGCCGACATGCAGAAAATCATGTTGCACCTAAAAAAACTCTGATTTTTCCGTAGTTTAGGGTATTATACTTTAGGATCTCGAACATAATTTCCAAGGATAAGGGAATTGATGCTTAGAACAGGATGTTTATTATTCATTTTACTACTGAACAGTGCTCACGCTGCAGTTCCTTCGGTTAAAGTTTTAATAGCAAAATCTCTGAATAATGTTGTGGTAGAAGGTATGGACTTACTTAAGACCATTCATTTGCAGCGCCGTTCTGAACAATACAATGGAAGAAAATCCATCTCATTCAATTGCAATTCTAAGTTCAAAAATAAGTTGAGTGCCTACACTGGCCCGCTTCTTGTGGCTTCACTCAGTTCACCTACAGGGCTCATTTCCTGGGGCAAGCATAAGTATCAAGGTGAATTGCAACTTGTGGCCGATAGAAAAAGTGAGAGTTGTGACCTGGTGAATTCCATTCCTCTGGAAGCCTACATTACAACCCTTCTCGCCAAAGAAATGAATGGAACGTGGCCAGTAGAAGCGCTTAAGGCCCAGGCGGTGGCAGCCAGAACCTATGCTTATGAGAGATTGAGAAAGACAACCAGTGCAAAACTATATGATCTGGAGTCTTCGGAGAAGGATCAGGTCTCTGGAACTTTTTTTGATGCTACAGAAAAAACACTCAGAGCTTCAAAAGAAACTGAAGGCGAAATATTAATCGGGCCAAGTGGAAAAATTTCTCCGGCCTTCTTTCATTCCAAGTGCGGCGGAAGAACTTTTAGGCCTGACCAAGTTTGGGGTGGGGTAGAAGAGGGTTACCGATCAGTAAACTGTACCTTTTGCCAAAAAACAGGAATGAAGGACTGGAACGGGAAGATTCAGAACAAAAAACTTGTGAACATGGTTGATCAGGTTTTGAAAAAATATTATTCGGATTCAATTGTTGATCACAACATAAAAATTATGCCAGATTCTGTACATAATTCAGAAATCAGACTTTATGCTGGCGACAGACTACACATCATAAAAAAATCTTACCTACGAAATCTTGCCGGCCGCGAAGTTCTTCCCTCAAATAATTTTATCATGTCGAGTAAGAACAGTGAGATTCATGTTGAGGGTCAGGGATATGGACATGGAGTAGGTCTTTGTCAGCTAGGAGCTCTGGAGCTGGCCAAGCGTGGTTATACATACCGCCAGATACTTTCGTTTTACTTTCCTCGTCACAAGATCAAAACAGCATATAATCTATGAAGTACTTTTTTGTTTCTTTGTTTTTAATGTCACAAATAGCTAGCGCCAAAGTGGTTCTGATTGATCCTGGTCACGGAGGAGAGGAATCGGGAGCTGTGGGGCATCTGGACGCGAGACGAACGCGAAAAGTTTTTGAGAAGGATCTCTCGCTCAGACTTTCAAAAAAAATCAAAGAAGAGCTTTCTAAATCCACTACCGCCTACTTGACCAGAAGTCTTGACCGGGCCGTGAGTTTGCAGGAGCGAGCAGATCTTGCGGACATCGTTAAGGCAGATCTTTTTCTTTCCATTCATTTTAATTCTTCAACCAATGCCAAAAGCCATGGTTTTGAATTGTATTACCTTGATAACAATTCCAATGTTGCTGCCAACAAAGTTGAACGATCTGAGAACTTAAATCTCAAGGGTGAAGAGCTTATCGTGAATCAGATCCTGGTTGACCTAGTTGTTCAGCAAACTGTTCATCATTCAAAAGAACTTGCCCGGCTGGTTCATGAAAGAGTTAGGCCGGTTGTGAAGTTAAATAAAATTGAGGACCGAGGAATTAAACCGGGGCTCTTCTACGTCTTAGCACTCTCTAAACGACCAGGTCTGTTAGTGGAAGTCGGTTTTGTTTCCAATCCTGATGAGCTTCGCAAAGTGAATGAAGAAAAATTTATGAACAATATGGCAAAAGCCATTGCCGCTGGTGTTGTGAGTTTTATCAACAAGCAGAAATAAAAAAGGCCCGATTGCTCGGGCCTTTGATTTTTTTTAAAAAATAATATTAGCGATGACAGAATGAGAACGGAGCACCGGACATTCCGCGGCCTCCACGAGGGTCTCTGAAGTTTACTGCCAAGCCGTTATATCCAGAAAGTGAGGCTGCTGTAATAACTTTGATTGGACACCCTGGATCCGTATATTCACCCAAGCTAACAGGTGCCATAAGTTGACCCATCGTTTGACCGGGGCAAAGGAATACTTGCATTTGAGCATTCATGGTTCCGTTACCCACGACAATTGCGATATCACCCATGGAAGTTACACCTAGGTATGATTGACCTGCGGTCGCTATGGTTCGCGTTTGAACTTGCATCATTTGCTGAGTTCGACCAATATTCCCGACTGGCATATATCCACCCGATGATTCACAGGGAATTTGTGACACAACCGTTGAAAGGTTGATGTTATTTCCACTGGTATATACTCCGGTGCTAAAGGCACTACACTGGCCATTCACTCCATATTGGAGACATATACCACCGTTGTTGCTTCTACCGGACTCATTGTTCTTTCCGCACCCAATTGCAGCGGCCAAAATGGCGGAAAAAATTAAAAATTTAGGCAACACTTTCATTAAAAACTCCTTCGTCTCAGACGATTCTTAAACCATATCGGTTTGATCCCCCTATAAACTTTAGTAATTTTTTTACCGGCCTAAAGTTGAGCGTTTTGTTTGCATTGACTAAAGCCTGTTATTGCCTAGTTTTAACGGTTTAGCTAACTGGTATGATTGGCTTATGAAAGATTTTTTTTTGAAGCCTAAAGAAGAGTTGAGCCGTGTCTTTAAAACTGAGGACTCCAGATTCATGCTAATGACTGGGTTTAAGGTTTCAGGCATTTCTTTTTTTATTAACATGATTGTTTATTCGTTTCTTTTTCAGGTTATGAGGCTTAATCATGCTTTCTTTCGTGCTTCTGGTTTTCCAGATTTTCAGGACGATGATGTTTTCTATAATTATTTGCTGACTGAAACTCTGGATAATCTCACTGTCTTCTTTCTGTTTCATATCTTCCTGTTTTTTATAGGAACCTATGTTGGCTGGTTGATTCTAAGGCCTTTCAGAATGATTGGTGAATACTGTGAGCAGGTTATCGAAGATCCCAATGCTGTCTATAAAGTGGATGAATTTAGCACTTACAAACTCCTGACTCGTTTTTCAGAGTTTTTCTTTGAGTACTTAAGAGAGTCACGAAAGAAAGGGGAGATTACAACTAACAGTATTCCTCCTCAATATTCGAAAATCCATAAGCCTTTAGCTGATCGTATTTTCATGCTCCACTTCGGACTGCTGCTGGTCATTATTGCGATCTCGAGTAGCGTATTTGTAATTGAAAATGGCACACAAATATTTCAGAACATGATTGAGCTCGCGTCTAAAACTCTCGCCAATTCTAAAGAAGCAAATCGTTTTTTTGCTGCCCAGACGTTTGTGATGGAAGATATTGTTACCCTCACGATAACATTGATTACCCTCTTATATTTGGGACTCGGCTTACATCTTTATGAAAAAGTCTCTGGTGCCGCTTTTGGAATTTTTTCCACGATGCGTTCCTTCATGAAGGGGAACCACTTCAGTCGGGTACATCTTGTTGGTTATGCCTATATTAGAGATAACACACGTAAGCTAAATAAATATTTGGACTACATCCAGAATAATTTAGACAAAGATCGGCCCAAAGGTTGAAATAAATCCCTAGATTCATTAACATATTGTGAATAAAACAAATAATTGTTCTCTACCTGGATAGAAAAGGAATTTGCATGAAAAGTAGTATCCTATTAGTTGGGGCCCTTCTTGTGGCCGTTGCTTGTACTTCGAAAGACGATCTGAAAAAAATGATGAAAGAAAATCCTGAAATCATTACTGAAGCTATTGAAGCTAATCCTGAAAAGTTTATCGATGCCCTTAACAATGCTGTTAAAGCAGCACAGGAAGGCCAAGGTAAAAAACGTGAGAGTGATGAGAAAAAAGCACTTGAAGAGAGCTTCAATAATCCACTTACTGCAGAAATTCGTTCTGACGAAAGCTTCAGAGGAGATAAAGACGCTCCAATCACATTGATTGAGTACTCTGACTTTGAATGTCCATTCTGTTCTCGCGGATTCAATACAGTGATGGAACTTATGGAGAAGTACAAAGGCAAAATTCGTTTTGCTTACAAGCACCTCCCACTTAGCTTTCACCCACAAGCTATGCCAGCGTCTCAGTACTACGAAGCCATTCGTTTACAGAGTCCAGAGAAAGCTTGGGCATTTCATGATGCTATCTACAAGAATCAGCGCGCTCTTCAGAACGGTGAAAAATTCCTAAAAGAAGAAGCTAAGAAGCTTAAAGTTGATATGGCAAAACTTGCTAAAGATGTTAAGTCGGAAGCAGTTCAGAAACGTATTGATGCTGATATGGCAGAAGCTGCTAAATTTGGTTTCCAGGGGACTCCTGGTTTCCTTTTAAATGGTATTCCAGTTAAAGGCGCTTACCCAGCTCAACACTTTGATGATTTGATCAGCGAACTTAAAAAACGCGGAAAACTCTCTCTTTAAGAATTTCTCAAATTGAAGCGATCCCAAACCCCGGCCAGTCCGGGGTTTTTTTTGACCCCCTGAAAAACCTGATCAGAATACGCTGTCATTTTTGATGGGGAAAATGTTGCCGGTTACCCTAAACAAGGCAATTTCTTCCCTGTAGGTATAGCCATCCTTGCTTCAAACTCAAGTGAAAGTTATAATTTTGACAGAGACACCCAAGGATTGGGATTGTTAGCAAAGGCACAAATGGCAGAAAATATTAAACCAGTACAGGATGCTCCTCAGAAGAATCCACTACTCACTCTACTCATGGCGATTAATATCCTAGCAATGGGAACTGTTGCTTACTTTCAATATCGTTTTATGGATATGGAAGCGAAGAGACCAGACTTAACTCAATTACTTAAAGAAAAAGATGCAACACCTGAAGCAGCTTCTGATGCTGCCGGTGAACAGAAGAATGTTGAAGTCGTAAAAAAAGAAAATCTTCTTCCTCTTGATAGCTTCACTGTGAATCTTGCTCAGGGTGAGGGGCCTAGACGATATGTTCGTTTAGATGCAGTTCTTAAAATGAGTGATGATGCCAAAGCGGCTGAATTTGAAGCCCGCAAGCCTCAAATTCGAGACACAATAATTAGTATTTTGAATACGAAAAGGGCCGATGACCTTCTTAAAAAAGAAGGCAAAAGCTTTTTGAAAGAAGAGATTAAGGCTTCTATCAATTCATTTTTAGTTGATGGAAAAGTGGAAGATATTTATTACATTAGCTTCCAAATTAACTAGTAAGCAGGATGCTTAACTAGATTGTATGATCCCAGGAGGGGAGAATGGCCCAAGTACTGAGCCAAGACGAAGTAGACGCATTACTTAACGCCGTCAACGATGATGCTGTTGGTGGTGATTCTGGTGGTGAAGTAGAAGGAATAGGTGAATCCGGAGATTCCGACGCCAATATCCAACCCTACGATCTCACTAACCAAGATCGAGTAATCCGTGGTCGAATGCCTATCCTCGAAATTATTTACGAGAGATTCATTCGTCAATTCCGCGTTTCTCTTTCAAACTCCCTGAGAAAAATCTCGACCATTTCAATGATCTCTACAGATCTTTTGAAATTTGGTGAGTTTGTAAACACACTCCC
>JAIFLR010000052.1 GCA_020048985.1 Halobacteriovorax sp.
ATACAAACAACGAAAGGGTTCTCAGAATCTGCTCCATCTGAAAGTAATGCTTCAAACGCAGATTTATCAAGATTTGTTTCAATCGTTGTATCACAACGAGCGCCTTCAAAAGGATCTCCTATTGGAGCAACTCCTTCGTTTTGAACGATGCAAGAAGTAAGAACAAAGAGCATGATGAGAGAAAATAATTTAATCATAATCACCTTAAAACATAAATCCATAAGTAATTCCCAACGCCGATAAAGACATTTTGTAAGAAGAACTCAAATCATACTTATCGCCACCACGTGACTCTTTGGAATAGGTAACAGTAGAATAATCTAGGCCCCAATAAAATCTTCCGCCTGGACGATAAAGCAAGGCAATCGAATAAGCTTTTTCTGGGGAAATATACGACACCTGATCGTCGTACTTACTTTTATTTGAGATTTCAAATTCAGATTGAAAATGATGTTTATATATTACGCAAAATTTGCCCAGTGCCAGACCTGCAACCAAGGAAATATTTTTTTGTGTTCCAGAAAGGTTGGACCCATTCCTTTCATCAGGGTCTGTCATCTGGTACCATTTGGCATATTCTCCACCGACCCCTAAAATTAATGCATGCCAACTAATTCCAACGGCACCATCTACTGATATAGCATTCATACTTCGCTTTTCAGAATCCCCTGAGCTGGTTGCACCGAAGTCGCCATGCTGTAATTTTAGGCCAGTAAGTAATCTAAATTTTATTCCGCTAGAAGACCCGCTCGATGAATTTTCACCCAGCGAGCTGCCTACCCATTTTGCTTGTGCATGAGATCCTGTGAAAATGCAGATCAAGAGAACGATTATTTTGTAAATTTTTTTTACAATATTTTGATTCATTTACAACCTTAAAATCTTGGGAATTCTTCTTAAAAAACAATATACTCAATCTTATCTCGAAAGTGCTTATTTGCGAGTAGGTAAAAAGTAACGGTAATTAACATCGGAATGGCTAAACCTCTCAGCACCCAATCTCACCAAAATGTCGTAAGAATTTTAGAAAAACTCGTGTAAGGCCAGATATCTATGTAGGTTTGAAAGTGGCGGGAGAGACGGGACTCGAACCCGCGGCCTTCTGCGTGACAGGCAGACGTTATAACCAGCTTAACTACTCCCCCGGAGTGATAATGTTCAGTAAATATAAAGACACTCCGTGCCCTCGTCAAGCACCAAATCCCTAAAAAATCGTATTTTGCTGCGCGACATTTGTAGTTACCTGTTGGGTTACATGTTACTATTTTCTGGCTCAAAGGAGATTCATGAGAGCTGTTTTTATTACTGGTGGTACCACTGGAATCGGCATGGAACTGGCCAAAAACTACCTCTCACAGGGGTGGAAAGTTGGAGTCTGTGGGCGCGACCGGCAGAAATTTGAAGAAAACTTCACGGCCCATCGGGATAATATCTCGTTTTACAATGTGGACGTCTCGGAAAGAAATGATTTGAAAGCTGCTATCGCCGACTTTTCTAATAGTATCGGCCTTGATCTTTTAATAGCCAATGCTGGTATCGGCTATAAGTTTAAAACAAAAATTCCTGATTTTGAGTACAGCTACAAGATGGTTCACATTAATCTTCTTGGTGTCATGTATGCTTTCGAAGCGGCTTTAGATGTGATGATTCCAAGCGGGAAAGGGCAGCTGGTCGCGATATCTTCCATTGCTGGCTATAATGGACTCCCAGGTGTTTCGGCTTATAGTGCAACGAAGGCAGCGGTTCAAAAATATGCTGAGTCTTTGCATCTGGATTTAAAACAATTCAATATTGCTGTGACTACCATTTGTCCGGGATTTGTGGAGACACCTTTAACTGATACAAATCGCCATTCAATGCCCTTTATTATGAAAGCTCCCCGAGCTGCAGAGTTGATTGTTCGTGCAATCAAGAAAAAGAAAATGATTTATGCGTTCCCGTTTATTTTTGCCGCAATAGTTCGTTTGATAAGTATGCTTCCGAGAACTTGGTACCGTTTTATTATGACCAGAAAAACTTTTAATTACAGTAGTAAGGAGTAGATATGAAATTGTTAACATTGATTGGACTCATGGCCTTCACTTTGAGTTGTAATGCTGAAACTAAAAAAACTCTGCCTGTGCCTAACTTTGATGCCAAAAAACTTGAAGCTGCTGTTAAGGCCGGGACTAATGAATCTAAAAAAGAAGAAGATTGTGATGACAAGGCCAAGAAGCCTATCGAGATTAAAGAAGAGTCGATTTCTTTGACGGGAAATACCGGCTGCTCTTTAGAAGAAGTTAAGTAGATTGGGAAGGGTGGGGAATTTTTCAATCAATAGGTGATAAGAAAAAACTCCCATCCAAATCACTGAGCAGGTAATGCTTAACCCGATGATCACAAGAAAGATGTCTTCTTCAAGCAAACCCAGACAAATTAAGGCAATGCTAAGTGCCGGCACAAAATTCGAAAAGGGAATGGGAAGCGGTAGTGATAAAAAAGCCGAGGAAAGAACAATCGAGAGGCCACAGATAAAATGGCTCGCCCTTGAATTAGTCCACGGGTGACTGAAAATGGAAATCTTGCCCGCGAAATGAGAGAATTTTTCTGCTGCTTTAAAAATCGTCTCAAATTTTTCATGAGAGATTTTCACTTCCTTCATTTTTTTAGTCAGAAGCGGTCTTCTGAAAAGCATCAAACTAACACCCTGTAAGAGTGAGATTAATCCCAAAGCGGTAGATACACCCGGAAGTGGGATGGGTTGCATAAAGGGTATAATCGAGATTAGACAAATCACAACAAGTGCTTCATCTTTGAGACTATCGACAAGCTTTTCCAGCGTAATCACTGGAAGTGTCCTGACTTCAGACAAATGGGTAATCAGTTTAGAACTCATTTTATGCTTCGATTTTGTTCCGAAATGTTTTGATTAAGGGTCCAGAAATCGTAGAGCCATCCGAGAGTGAAAAGCCCGCCTGTGCAAAGCCAGATAATTCCTGTGATCCACTTGCGCATATAAAAACGATGCACACCAAAGATTCCAAGATATACGAGGAGAATCCAGGCAATATTATAATTGATGGGGCCGTCTTCATACTTTAGATCAGCTTCGCGGTCCATGGTGGGAATGAGAAAAAAATCTACAATCCAGCCAATGCCAAGTAGACCCAAAGTGCAAAACCACAATGTTCCGGTTAGGGGCTTGCCGTAATAAAAACGATGGGCCCCAGTGAATCCGAAAAACCAAACAAAATATCCAAAAGGTACTGAGTGGGTGTCTTTACTTAATTCCAATTTAACTTCAGACCATCTTTTTTGGCGTAAGGAAGTTCTTTAGGAGTAAGCACTAATCCTTTCACATTATCAAACTGAGCTTTCGGAGCACACGTTGTAAAATCATTTGAATACTCAGTATAAGTTCCATATGGTGCCACTACGGCCCCACCTTGAGGAGCTGATGCCGGATCTCTTTGTGTCACTGGTAGGAGATGATATTGATTCTGTTGATCAACCCAAGCAAGCGTCCAGTTTGAAGCCTTGGCCTGATCAGGGGATACATCTTTGGTTTCAAGTTTAATATCAAAGCAAACTTCCTGATTGCTGATGCGTTTAACTGCGCTGGCCTTTACATTACCTAAAGCCATAGAATCATAAGCTACCGGGTTACCATCAACCGAAGCTGGTCCACGTTTATGGGCACAACTTGCTAAAATAACTAAACAAAGAACCATCATAATTTTGGTCATATTTCCCTCCTGGATCATCCTTAAATAGTCTATCACGTTTCATATCCATTAGGAGGCGGGACACTTTTTCCACAAAATGTGACTCCTCATTTCTGGATTATTTTGATACGGAATAGGAAACAATTTAGGAGCATTTCATGCGAAACAAGTTACTTGCGGCTTTGTTGGGTCTAATGATGGGAACGTCAGCTTATGCTGTGAGTGTTTCACTCTTAAAAGGCGAGGGTTTTCGTGATGATTTAGGCTACAGAGAAGATAAGACTACTATGACCATTGAGAATTTTTCAATGTGGGAATTAGGTACTGTCTTTTTCTACTACGATATTACTGAGCCCACTACTGATGATAAGGATCCTAACCTTCATGATTTTGGTGGTGAACCGGTCTCGAACCAATTTTTTGGCGGGATTTCTACCACTGTGAGTTTCTCAAAAGTTTCTGGTAAAGAATTTTCGTATGGCGCGCTTAAAGATGTTTCTCTTCGTTTAGAAATTGAGAATGGATCAGGTAGTGGGGTTAATAACTTCCAAAACTACTTTTATGGTCTTCAGTATGACATTGCTGTTCCTGGATTTGATTTTGTTTCTTTGAACACAGTTCTTCGCGATAATCCAAATGATGGCGGTGTTGGTTTTCAAATCGGAGGCTTCTGGCAAATGACTTGGGATTATGGTCGTTGGAACCGTTATAAGTTCACTGGTTTTTTTGCCGCTTCACCTTGGGACGGAGATCAGGATTCAGATGCAAATCCATTTTTTGCGAAGAATGGTCGCTACCTTACAACTCAACCACAACTTCTTTATGACTTAGGTTACGGTATCTGGGGTAAGCAGAATCGTTTGGAAGTGGGTCTTGAGTATGCTTATTTCCTTAACCGCTTTCAAGGTAAGGACAAAGATGAAAAAGTTCTTCAGTACATGGCAAAAATTAGTTTCTAAGCTTCTATACCAAGACTAAAACTTAAAATTAGACCAATCAATACAATGGCCCCAATGAGGGCCATTGTTTTTTCTTTTTGTTTGATGAAAAGAATAACCGAAAGAAAAACTCTGAGCACAGGTAAGGTGATGAGAATGGTTAAACCAAAGTAAGCAATGATCTTGCCCCAGTTTTGTAAAATCACGTGCATCTGGATGCTATCTAACAAATTAAAGGCTGAGTAGGTTTGAAGTGGAGCAAAGGGATCCGTGCCAGGCTTAAGCGACATGGCCCAACCAATGGCAATGATAATGCCTGATATAACGACACCCACTCTTAAAAACTTTGAAATTTTGAGTTCCATTGTCTCTAAGTCTTTCATCCCTGGAGTCCTTTCATAATCATTTGTATCGATACGATAACCATGACAACGATGAAAACTTTTCTAATTGAGGCAGCATTCATTTTTGGCATAACCTTCGCGCCAATCCAGGCACCGACAATAATTCCGATCGCCACAGGAGAAGCAATTTCAGGTTTGATATCACCTCTTAAAAAGTAGGCTCCGGCACTGGCCGATGCGGTCACTCCAATCATGAAGTTCGAAGTCGCCGACGAAACTTTCATGGGAACCTTCATCGCCCCATCCATCGCCATGATTTTAAAGATGCCACTGCCAATACCCAGGATCGCGGAGAAAACTCCAGCGACATACATACTGATTAAACCGAAAGGGACATTCGCTATTTTATAATGAATCCATTCTCCCTTTTCAGGGAACTTGGAATGAAGACCAAGTTTTTCGGACCATGGATGATTGGTCTCAGCGCGAGAATCTTTTTTTTGACGAAACATCATGACGGCCGAAAATAAAAGGAAGCCACCAAAGCATAAAAAGAGTGATGAGGATTTAAGTGTTGTTGAGAGAAGAAAACCTGACATCGCACCAAAGACAGTTCCGACTTCGAGGAGAATGGCGAGTCTTACGTTGGTCAGATGATCTTTTAGGAAGCTGGCGGCAGCTCCAGAGGATGTGGCAATAATGGAAATCAAGCTGGCAGCTACGGCGTAGCGAATGTCGACACCAAAGACCAGTGTCAGAACTGGGACAACGATCACGCCGCCACCCAGGCCCAGAATTGATCGCTTCCCCAAAGGAAAGCATGAAGATTTACATACCCATGGAGATCTTTATATTTTAGCATTTCCCTATGAATAAGTTTCTTTTCATCATGCTTTTTAGTCTTGGCCTAGAGGCCAGGGCCGGTGACATTAATGTCTTTGGAGCCTCGAGTTTGATGGACGCGTTGACCAGTATTGGAAATCAATATGCAAAAGAGACGTCATTAAAGGCTCGTTTTAGCTTTGATGCTTCTTCAAGACTGGCCAAACAAATTTCTCAAGGTGCCAAGGCTGACATCTTCTTTTCTGCAGATAAAGAATGGAATAATTTCTTAGAAGAGAAGAAAATGGTCGCTCCTGGAAATAGTGTTGATGTTCTTACCAATGAGATGAGTCTTGTGACGCATATTTCAAACCCCATTGAAGTAAGGGATCTTAACTCTCTTGGGAAAATAAAATTCAAGACGATCTGCTTGGCAAGTGAAACAGTTCCTGCTGGTAAATTAGCTTACGAATCGCTTAAAAAAGCTGGTAACTACTCGTTGATTAAATCTCGAATTGTTCATGGTGATAATGTCAGAAATGTTCTGGCTTGGGTGGCAAAGAATGAAGCCGATTTGGCGATTGTGTTCATGACTGATGCTAAAACGGAGAAGAAAGTGAAAGAGCTTTTGCGGATTCCTTCTCATTTACATTCACCCATCACTTATACACTCTCTGTAGTTGGAAGTAATCCTTCGAAAGAGGCTTTTTCCTTTTATCGGTATTTGCAGGGTAAAACAGCAAGATCCATTTTTGAAGGTTATGGATTCAAGATGATAAATAAATGACAGATTTAAGTGTTGCTTCAGCCATTAAGGTTTCAATCATCGTGGGTATCTCATCTACTCTTCTGGGTCTGATTCCAGCGATCGTCATGGCGTGGATCTTGGCGCGTAAAGATTTCGTAGGGAAATCAATCATTAACGTATTTATATTTTTTCCCATGTTTACGCCTCCTGTAGTGACGGGCTTTTTTCTTTTAAAAATTCTTGGCCGCAATAGTCTTATAGGACAAGTGCTTAGTTCATTTGGTCTATCTGTACCATTTTCTATCCTTGGGGCGATTGTCGCCTCTTTAGTTGTGGGCTTTCCGTTGCTGGTTATGTTTCTCAGGTCTACTTTTGCAGGGCTTGATCCTCAAATAGAAAAATACGCTTTGACCGCTGGATATACTCCACGGCAAACGTTTTTTAAAGTTGTGCTCCCCTTAAGTTATCCTGGGATTATTGCAGGCTCGATTGTTTGTTTTGCAAGATCTTTGGGAGAATTTGGTGCCACGATCGTTCTGGCGGGCAACATGGAAGGAGAAACCAGAACTATTTCCATGGCCATTTATTCGCTCCTGGATTCTCCGTTAGGGGAGTCTAAGGCCAATTCTCTGCTCCTAGCGAGTATGGGATTGTCATTTGTTTCACTGATTGCTTTCGAATTATTCACCAGACGTTTTTGGAAGAAAATAGAATGGAAGTGAAAAAAAGGGTCTTTGATATTCACCTGGATTTGAGATTGGGCCCACTTCAAAGGACTTTCCAGATTACGTCTTCTCATCTGAGACTTGGTATCATGGGGCCCTCGGGAAGCGGAAAGACTACTCTTGCTCAGGCAGTTGCGGGGATCAATCAAAGTGTGAGTGGTGAATTCGTATTTCAGGCAAAGACCTACTTAAGAACCAAGGACAAAGTTTGTACTCCTGCATGGGAGAGAAATTTTGGTTATCTGCCTCAAGACTTTCTGCTTCTTCCCCATTTGACTGTGAAACAAAATATATTGTTCCCGAGAATGTCAAAGCTCCTTCTGGAAGTTGTGGAAGGACTTCAGATAAAACCTCTGATGGACAGGATGCCTCGAAACCTATCAGGTGGGGAAAAACAGAGAGTCGCGATGGCCAGGGCACTTTGTTCAAGTCCTGAACTGCTTATTTTGGACGAGCCATTTGCTTCACTGGATTCAAAAACCAAAAGGGCAACGATTGAATTTCTTCATGGTTTTGCTCTTCACCGTTCTTTACCTCTATTTGTGATCTCACACGGGGAGAAGGAACTTGAATCCCTGGAATGCGAAATCTCTTCTTTGGATAGTTAATAGACGGGAAATAGATATTAACGATATCATTTCCCAAAACAACTCAACCGAGGACTTTCAAATTGTCGGCCTTAATTAGAATAACATTTCTTCTGCTCCTATTGGTTTCATGTAACTCTAAAGAAAACGGTGCTTCGGCCGGCAAGAGTGAAACTCCTTATTTTTCCCCCAATGAAGTTATATCTGCTTTTAACGTCCTGACAGCGATTATCGATTGGCCGAAAGATACAACATTGGAACAAAAGAATTTCCTGATTACCCCTGAATCTGCTCAGAAATTGATTCTGCCGCTGCGTCCATTGTGGGATCAGAAGGTTGAAGAAATTGGATTAGAAATGACAAAATGGGATAAAGTGAAGATAACCTATATGGCAAATTCTTGCTGGAAGAGGTGTGATTGCTCTTTCTACCAGGAAATTATTAATCGCCATCCGGAAATTGTTAAAAACTCTGGCGTAAGTAAGGATGGAATTGCTGGGTTTCAAGCTCAAAGAGTTAAAATTGATTTTAAAAACTGCTCCCGAGATATGCCGCCGCTAGAGAAGTTATTTCAGTTTCTTGAGAAAGAAAAAAAACAAGACACCCACTAAGGATGTCTTGTTTGATGATTTTTTTTAGTAGTTTTTAGTCCAAGAGTGATAGCTTTTAAAGAACTCATTGGCTTTTTCAAGCATCATGGCCTTAGTCGGATGTGCTTCCATTGCTTTTACGCCAACAATTGCTTTTGCCAGGTTTTGGTGGTGGTGATTTTCACAGTGATGTTTAAACTGATCTTTTGCAACACCAGGACCCATAATCATGAGTTCTTTAGCGTTCGTTAATTTTCCAGCAACTTCATGATAAAATTTATCAGTGTTGGCCTGAGAGTGATCTTTGTTTCCGTGAGTTTCTAGTTTTGTCTCCTCAACGCCATCGGCAGAAAATTTATAAACGTAGGCATGTTCTTTATCGATCCATAGTGAATAGTATGACATTTAGTACCTCCTAAAATTGATTTCTCTTATAAAAACAGCATACGTCTGAGAGCGAGTCTAAAACATAATCTGGATCATGTTTGAAGATGATTATTTAAAAAAAACTGTACCGTTTCCGTAAAGATCTGTTTCCACAGCAATACCTAAAAGTATTTCTCGCACTGTGTTTGAAGCGGTGCTCTTAGGGATGATATCAAAAACGGATGTCCCAGTAGTTTCTGCATTAGTATTATCGAGTTCTCCCACGATGGGGATGACGACAAAATCACTACATTGGCCAGCACTGTCACAGGTGTTAACGTTGTCCACGTAAATCAAATATTGGCCGGCATTACAAAGTGCCCCATTCCCATAGGGTTCTGTTGTTTCATCCCCCCGGCATCTGTCGCCTTCAATCAACAAAGTATTGCTCAAGCGCGTTCTAAATTCTTCAGGGGCCGGAGCGACTTGAACTTCCTCCTGAGGAGGCTCCATGACTCTGCTGCCACCTGAAAAGTTTTCTTCACCGCACGAACAAAGCACAATTAAAAATATGAATGGAACAAAACTTGAATAGTTCATCAACAAGTATGGAGCAATTGTTGGGCCAGTTAATAGTTAACTTATTAAATTCGTTTTTGGACGGGAGGTAATTGGCCGCTTAGAATGATCATTGGGTGATAGTCAATGGAGGCAACATGGGAAATATAAGTTTAGGTGTTTTAGGCCGCTCCTTTTATAGAGACCTGGGTGAGAGAAAAAGAAAATATCTGGAAGGTAGGCGTGCGCGAAAAGATGCTTTGGAAGAGCAGCGATCGGATGCGCGAATCAGGGATGAGATTTACGAAAAATTAAAATGGAGTCCTGATGTTGACGCTTCTGAAATTGGAATTATGGTCTCTAAAGGAGTGGTCACTCTTTATGGGAGTGTTGACAGTTCCCATGCTTACAAAATGGCGGCTAAAATTCTCAGCTCAGTAAACGGAATTGTGGACATTAAAAATCATTTAAGTTTAAAACCAACATTTGATATCGATTCGGTAAAAGTAATAACGAGGGGAGATGAAGGCTTTTTCAACCAGGAAAATACACCAAGTTAGCGTCTTCCTAGAAAAGAGTTGGCAATTTATCACCTTTCTATATACTGGTTTTATGCTCAAGTTGGTCAATGTCTTGGCAATCTATATCTTCGTACTGGTTGCCACTGCTGCCCCATATTTCACCGCAAAAGGAGCGGCGCTTGCATTTGTGGAAAAATTATAATTGATTTTTTTAAACTGCACTCTGCTTAACTGTAATTATGTTTTTTCTTTTTTAATTTTTTCAAGGATCGATAATGTTTAATCATTGGAAGAGTGATGTTCAGTCTTCTCTCGTTGTGTTTTTAGTTGCCCTCCCTTTGTGTCTAGGGATTGCACTTGCCTCCAATGCCCCCCTGGCCGCAGGGCTTTTTGCAGGTATTATTGGCGGAATTGTAGTAGGAGCAGTTAGTGGCTCTCCTATTAGTGTGTCAGGCCCAGCAGCTGGCCTGACAGTCATTGTGGCTTCTTCGGTAACGACCCTCGGCTCCTTTGAAGCTTTTAGTCTTGCCGTTTTTATTTCTGGTCTCATTCAAATTTTTTTCAGTTTCCTCAAGGGAGGGATCATTGGTGATTATTTCCCAAGTTCTGTGATTAAAGGGATGCTCGCAGCCATTGGAATTCTCCTGATATTAAAACAAATACCTCATGCGGTTGGATATGATATTGACTTTATGGGGGATGAAAGTTTCTTTCAAGCTTCCGGAGAAAATACGTTCTCTCAGATTTTGCTGGCAATGAACGTCTTTCACCCTGGGGCCATGGTGGTCTCATTGCTCTCGCTTTCGATCATGCTTAGCTGGGAAAAATCAGCTCAGAAAAACATCAAATTCTTTCAGGTTGTCCCAGGTGCTTTAATTGCTGTGCTTATCTCTATTGGTCTGAATTATATCTTTTCAAAAACTTTGCCTGATTTGGTTCTTAATGGCGATCACCTAGTTTCACTACCTTTTAGTGGTGGGGTTACGGACTTCATAGCGGGAGTGAATTTTCCTACCTGGAGTTTTCTGTCTGATACACGTGTCTATGGGGTTGCACTCACTATTGCCATCGTAGGATCACTAGAGAGTTTATTGTCAGTCGATGCCGCTGATAAAATTGATAAAGACAATAGAGTCACAAATAAAAACAGGGAACTTTTAGCTCAGGGCCTTGGGAATTCAATTTCGGGATTCATAGGCGGGTTACCTATTACGGCTGTCATTGTGAGAACATCGGCCAACGTTTCCGGTGGAGGGAAGACCAGGCTTTCTGCAATCTTACATGGCATGTGGCTTATGCTTTCAGTTATGATTATTCCAGGTCTGTTAAATATGATTCCGCTGTCGTCGCTTGCGGCTGTTTTGATACTCGTAGGATACAAATTGGCCAAACCAGAAATGATTAAGGCCATGTATCAGCGAGGAATGAATCAATTTGTTCCCTTTGCTGTAACTATATTGGCGATCCTGCTCACTAATCTTCTTAATGGTATCTTGGTTGGTATCGCGGTTGGTTTTTATTACGTCGTTAAATCAAACATTCACAAGTCTATCATCATGGTTGAAGAAGAAGGCTTGTATCTTATAAAGTTCTATAAAGATGTTTCTTTTCTTCAGAAAACAACTTTACTGGAAATGTTTAACCGAATTCCTGAAGGATCTTCATTGGTATTGGATGGTTCAAGTCCGGTCTTTGTGGACGAAGATATTCAGGATGTTATCGAGGAGTTCCTCAAACGAGGGACCAACACAGGAATTAAGATCGAACTAAAAAAATCACCGCTTGCCCTCTGCCCACTTTTTAAAGGATAAAAAATGCAAGATATAAAAAAATTACTTCTTGAGAATAAAGCTTGGGCCCAAAGTAAGGCTGAAATTAATGAAAACTATTTTTCCAACATGGCCTTAGAGCAAAACCCAAAGTACCTGTGGATTGGTTGCGCTGATTCACGAGTGCCGGAATCAGAAATCACCAGTAGCAGTCCAGGGGAGATTTTTGTTCACCGAAACATTGCTAATTTAGTCGTTCATACAGATCTGAATTTTTTAAGTGTTCTAAGTTATGCAGTTAATACTTTAAAAGTTCCTCATATCATAGTTTGCGGTCATTATAATTGCGGAGGAGTGAAGGCCGCTCTTTCACATCAGAATTTCGGTCTTGTTAACAACTGGGTGAGAAATATCAAAGATACTTACTTTAAAAATAAACTGGAAATTGAAACACTGGGCACAGAAAAAGATCAAGTGAACAAGCTCGTTGAATTAAATGTTGTGGCACAAGTTAGAAACCTTGCGCATACTTCAATTGTTCAAGAAGCCTGGGCAAAGAATCAGCCTCTTCATGTTCATGGATGGGTTTATGATATCAACACGGGTAAACTCAACGAGCATATGACCCTGCATGATGGTTCTGGGATTGATTCGGCTTATAAGTACGAATTTTAAATGGTGCCCCACTGTTATCACTAGTTGAACCACAGAAGCTTACCGCTTCTCAAGGTTTTCCGGTTCGCTGGTTTAAAAACCGAGGCTGATCTTTTGATGCTGGCGCAGCGAAGGGTCAAAAATCAAAGGAGTGATGCATGGATGAGTTTATGGATTCGGTGACAGGTTTTATCGGAAATCTAATCTCGGCCGCTTTAGTCGGTGGGGCGATTCTACTGATTACCGGAGAGATAAGGTTAGCAGCACTAAGGAAGGCCCGTGAGGGATCAGTTCGGCTTTCCAGCTTCACAGAAAGGATGACTGGAATAAAACTCAATCTTAAATGAACAAGGCCCGAATTAACGGGCCCTGGATGGGTTTCTTTTTGATTAAAATTCAGAGGGCAAGAACAAACCTAGTGGTTTATATAATATATTGGAAGTTTTGTTTCGAAGTGTTCATCAAAACAATCCTTTCCATTTGAACAACGTATCTCTCCTGGAGACTGTTTCAATCCACTCATAAATCTTTGTAGCTTTGGTAAAAGTTTTTGAAATCCAAAGTTAGCACCATCCATTCCAGGAGTATACCAGGGTAAAACTCCTGTCATAAAACCAGTTACTTCTGATACATCATGCGAATTTACCCAGTCTGTCTCGTCTTGCATTTCCTTTAAGTGAATCCGGGTCCCGTGACTCCAAGAATCTACAACCTCTGCATCACAGATGATAAATTCAGATAGATATCCGCCTTCTTTGATATTTTCAGTGTGGAATGGCCATTTGTAGCCACGGTAGAATACGGTGTTTTTAAGGTCATATTTCTTATCTAATTTGAAACAACGAGCGTCGACAACCAACTCAAAACGCACATTCTTTTTTAATTTAATTCGAATACTGACATCTCCATAACCATGAGAGCTAACAGGTGTACGAGCAAAATACATGCCCTTGTTACTTCCTTTTATTTGAGGAAAAGGTAAAAAAGACTTATCTGAATTGGCGACCTTCCAATCTAAATTTTCTTTGCTCGTCCAGTGGTACAATGTATCAGGAAAACATATGTCTGCAGCGCCTTCATAAGCGGTTAATCTTGTTTCAGGTTGCTCACAGGATTTAAGAGTATAACCAGGCTCCGAAGCAAGTGCAGTCATTGAAAATAGAATTGAAAGTACAATTAATGGCTTCATCTTTTCTCCAAAGAGGCCTTACTGTATAAGTAATGTTTTATACGCAACTCTTGCGCATGTTTTATGATATTGTCCCTAAAGTGGTGCAGGTTATCTGCCCCTACCGTCAGAACGTTTGTTTGTAATACCCAGATTATTGACCGGAACTTGATGGC